>JACQVR010000125.1 GCA_016209705.1 Planctomycetota bacterium | reverse complement strand
GGGTGGCGGGGCGGCGGGCTGGGAGGAGGATCGTCGTTCGGGCGGGGCGGGTTCGGAGGATTCGGAGGGGGTTCTTTCGGTGGAGGAGGTGCTCGTGGATCCTGGTAATCCGATGAAGTACGGACTTCCGCCGCGCGCCGGATCGGCGTCCGGCGGCAAGATCGCCCTGATCGTCCTGGGCGGGCTGATGTTGCTGTTCGTCTTCGCCGGCCTGTTCGCCTGCTCCGGCTACAATCGGGCGATCGCGCTGGACGAGGACGTCAAGGCGCGCTGGGCCCAGGTGGACAACCAATTGAAGCGCCGCTTCGACCTGATCCCCAACCTGGTCGAGGTGGTCAAAGGGTACGCCGCCCACGAGAAGGAGATCTTCGAGAATCTGGCCAAAGCGCGGCAAGGCTACGCGGGGGCGAAGACGACGAGCGAAAAGGCGAAGGCCGCCGGCGAGGTGGAGAGCGCGATCGCGCGGCTGCTGATGATCGTGGAGAACTACCCCAATCTGAAGGCCAACGAAAATTTCGCGCGCCTCCAGGACGAGCTGGCCGGCACGGAAAACCGGATCGCCGTGGAGCGGATGCGCTACAACGAGGCGGTCAAGACGCTCAACGCGTTCACGCGCCGCTTCCCCAGCCGCGTCTTCGCCGGGTGGGCGGGCGTGGAGGCCGCCGCGTATTTCGAGGTGCCCGAAGAGGAGAAGAAGGTTCCGAAGGTCGACTTCAAATCATGACGCGGATGAAGAAGAGGTTGTGGATCGGCGCCGGGGCGCTGGCGGGCGTGCTCGTCATCGGTTTGGCCGGAGCCGTCCTGGCGTTGGATCCCATCGTCCGCGCGGGGGTGGTAAAGCTCTCCTCCGACGCGCTGAAGGTCCCGACCCGACTCGAGAGCGCGACCGTGCGCCTGGGCGGCTCGGCGCGGGTGGATCGATTCGAGATTTCCAATCCCGCCGGATTTTCGGAGCCTCGGGCGGCGTCGTTCGAACGGTTCCAGCTTGCGGTGCGGACGTCCACCCTTTTCTCGGACACGGTGATCGTCCCCGAGATGACCGTGGTCAAACCCGAAATGACGATCGAATTCGCCGGAACGAAGAGCAACTGGTCGGTGCTCATGGACAATCTGTCGGAAGGATCGACGAAGCCGGACGAGCCGTCCGACGCGGCCAAGCAATTCCGCATCGAAAAGCTCCGCGTCGAGGGCGCGACGGTCCGGTTCCGCTCCGACCTGCTGGGAGGTGGCGCGACGTCCGTCACGCTGCCCGCGATCGAATTGAAGGACATCGGCACCGACGAGAAAGCGGCGTCGATGGCGGACGTCCTGGGCGCGCTGCTTCAGGCGCTCGGGAGCGAGGCGCTCAAGGAAGGCCGGAGCTTCTTGCCGCAGGAGCTGCTCGGCCGGTTTCGCCGGGACGTGTCGGCGCGGGCGGCGGACTTCCGCAAATGGTTGGAGCCGCTCGCCGATCCCCTGAAGGCGGCTCCGCAGGACCTGCTCGATTCGGGCCGGAAGCTGAAGGAGCTGCTCGATCGGAAGCGCAGGCCGTGAGCCTCTCGTGAAGAGCTGAACCGCCAAGACGCAGAATCGCCAAACGAACGCACAAAACCAAAGGCCTCCCCGCGTACGTAGGGCTCGTGACAAAATAAGTGCTCTATTTCCGAATAAACCGCAAAAGCGCCAAAGCGCCACCGGAATCTCTTTTGGCGGTCTTTTTGGCGTTTTAGCCGCTTTGGCGGTTCAAGTTTTCCCCAAGAAATCGCATCAGTTATTTATTCACAAATCCTTAGGGGTAGAGCGTAGCGGAAAAATACACCCGCACCCGTCAAACCGGTCTAGGCGAGGCCCAATTCTTGAACCAGCTACGGCCATGGTGGGATTGCAGCAGCTTTGTCACAGGACTGTGTTCAAACGCAATCGTCGCAAGGTGGTAGGCGGTCAGTGCAGCATCTTGGAGCTCTTGGTTGCTTTCGAGATCTTCGATCTCTACATACTGACGACCTTCGTCTCGCCCAATCCTTCGTCCATGACTCTTATGCAGGCCGGCATCATTGAAGTACTTGGCAGCCCTCTTCGCCTTGTTACGGCGAGCTGAAGCTCTTTCCACCCCCCTGAACATACGTTGCTCCAACCACCCCTCGACCATCTTCTGGCCATAAGCCAGGGCATTCGAGGCTTCAACCAGAAGAGCAGGCCCCATGGACTGAAGGATCGGAGCCCAAATGTGGGCCGCCACTCGATTCTTGAGGATCTCCTTCTTCGCAGCTACGAACTGGTCAACGATTGCACGGGCCGAAATGAACCTATTCGAAAGGGGTAGCTGGGGGTCAATTGGCCCAAGCTGGCTCTGACGGCCCATGACTATCCGATTCGAACCCAAGCATATCATCGTTCCGGCCGACATGGCGTAGGTTGGGACGATGACCTCTATGTCATCGAATTTGCTATGAAGATAAGAGACCATCGACTCGGCAGCATTCGTGATTCCGCCAGGGGTGTGAAGGATGAGAGTCAGCTTCTTTCTGAAGTCCATGCCGTAGATCACGGACATCAGCCCATTCACCTCTTCTCCGGTCAGGGAAATCCAGGGTTGAGGGATACCTGGCTTCTGGAGGAATGCTGAAGCATAGAGGACAACGTTCCTATCGCCTCGAAGTTGGCCGACGCGATGAAGCTCCGCCTCCAAGCGTCGCTTGAGCCAGTTCGCCTTCTCGACTTCAGGTTGGCCTTCAAGCTCTGCGAGCAGCTCGTTCCATGCTGCCATGGGACGGAGCTATCGGATTACCAGGGTGAGAGGCTGAGCCCAACTTCTGAGAGGTTCAACTGGGGCATCTTCCTCAGGTACAGGTAGGTCCTGGGCGATCCGGGCGATCTCAATGTACTTTACGTAAAGGACCTGGGCTTCCTCGCACGCCTTCCACGCTTCCCGGTCAGCTTGACCAGAGCGTTTCGCGGCTTCCTGATGTGACATCGTCTCCTCCCGCGTGGGTATTAGACAGCCCGCCTTGGCACGCGTCAACACCCATGAACCACATCATCTGACTCAGCAGGGTCTCTGTCAGGCCATATCGGTCCTCTCTCCAGGCACACCGGTTGAGGCACACGCCTCAAAATCCCTCGAAGCTGGCACAAGGGTGGCACAGATCGGAAAGGGGTTCGCCCGTGAAACCGCATAGCGTTCGTAACCTGTTCGAGCGCGGCAGGTTCATGGAGCGGGCGATGGGCCTCCTACGCTCATCCTTTGGAGCTGGAGCTTCGGAGCCCTCATCAGATTGCTCCGACGGTTGGAGGCTGTTGGAGGGCTCTTTATCAAAAAAGGGGGCAAAGGCATTCTGACAGGTGACCGACCAAAGTCGCCTGTTGGAGAACCCCCGTGCCCCTGGATACCAGTCTACTTGGCCTGCCTGGATTTCGCATCGTTCGTTGGGAAGGGATCGAAACCGTCCGGATCTGGGTCTGCTATGAGGGTCCGGTGGAATGTCCGCACTGCCAGGGACAGAAGCTGCGGCTGAAGGACACGAGGGAGCGGGTGCTCCGTCACGCCAGCATGGGCCTGCGGCCCTGTATGCTCATTCTGAAAACCCACAAGTACCGGTGCGAGGGCTGCCAGCGCTACTTCAACCAGCGCTTTCCAGGGATCGGGGCTTGGCGGCGCTCGACGGAGCCGTACCGCCGCCAGATCTTTGTTCAGCACCAGGAGGGAATTTCGCAGAAGACGCTGGCCACGCGTGAGCGTCTGGGCAGCGCCACGGTTTCGCGCTGGTATCAGGACTTGCTGGATCGGAAGCTGCGGGAGCGGCAGAATGATCCCTGTCCGCGGATCCTGGGAATCGACGAGCACTTCTTCAGCCGCAAGGACGGCTATGCCACCACGTTCTGCGATCTGGGTAAGCGGAAGATCTTTGATGTCACCCTGGGCCGCTCCGAGAAAGCCCTGCACCCCTATCTGAATCAGCTCGTCGGGAAGGACCAGGTCCGAGTCGTCTGCATGGACCTGTCGACGACGTATCGAGCAATCGCTCGAGAGCATTTCCCTAAGGCTCTGATCGTGACGGACCGGTTCCACGTGATTCGGCTCGTCAACCAAAGATTCCTGGAAGTCTGGGGTCAGCTCGATCCGACGGGAAGGAGCCATCGAGGCCTCTTGTCACTCATGCGCCGTCTTCCCAAGAATCTGAAGCCCCAGCAAGAGGCTCGGTTGCGTGAGTACCTCAAGTCCCATCCCGCGATCGAAGCCGTCTACGCTTTCTGGCAGAAGCTCGGCCGGCTGCTAAGGATCAAGCATCGTACGGCCCGCCAATGCCGGCGGTTGATTCCGATCTTTCTTTCCTACCTTCAAGAGCTTCGATCCTCCGGCTTTGCTCCGCTTCGCCAACTCGGGGAGACTCTCGAGTCCTGGAAAGAGGAAATCGTCCGGATGTGGCGCTTCACCAAGAACAACGGGATCACGGAAGGCTTTCACACCAAGATGGAGATGATCTCGCGACGCGCCTTCGGCTTCCGGAACTTCCAGAACTACCGGCTGCGCGTCCGAGTGCTCTGCGGATCCTGAAGCCGCTGGGCCTCATCATATTCTGATCCGTTTGGCCCAGACCCACGGTGAGAGTTTGCTCTCCCAGCCTGCTTCAACACCTTCCCAACGTGTCCCCAAAACTTCAGTCTCCCCCCACACCCCCCTCGAAGAAAAAAACGACGGCGGCGGATTCGCTTCGCTTTCAAAAAACTCGAAAAACCCAAGAAAACAGTTATGCTTCCGAAGTTGTCAGAACTGCCCTTGCCCCACTTCCGGGTGATGAGCCCACAAATGGGCGGTGAGGGGATCGAACCCCCGACCCTCTGCGTGTAAAGCAGATGCTCTTCCGCTGAGCTAACCGCCCGGTATCTGCGCCGCAATAGGTTACGCGTGCGCTCTTTTTTCGTCACGGAAATTTGCCCCTAATGTGCCCTTTTGTGCGGGAAATCGCCCTTTTTCGAGCGCCTCCACGGCGGGCCTAAGCGAGTCCGGCGCCAGGTGCGCGTACCGCGACACCATCGAACCCGAACTATGCCCTACCAACTTCATGATGATTCGATCCGGCACGCCGGCTGCCACAAGGCGGCTTACCGCCGTATGTCGGAGGGTATGGAAGCGCACGCGGTCGGTCCCCGCCGCCGGAAGCCCCGCAACCTTGACGGCGCGCCGGAAAGCGTGACTGATGCTCGAATCGCGCCAGGGCTTGAGCGTGTCGGGGTCGTAGAATAAGCGCGGCTCATCTGCGCCGACCGCCACGGGAAGCGACTCGATAACCTCCATGGCGTCCCGATTCAAGGGAACATGGCGGACCTTGCCGTTTTTTGTCACTGGAAGCTTCAACATCCGCCGCTCGAAATCCACGTCGCAGCGGCGGGCCGTCAGCAATTCTCCGCGGCGCATTCCGGTTGCCAGCGCCAGCCGAATGATCGGCTTGAGCCAGTCGGCGGCCGCGTCAAGTAGTCGCCGCTCTTCGTCCGGTTCCAGGAAGCAGTCGGCCGGCGGAGGTTCCTTGAGCGGTTTGACGGATGAAACGACGTTGCGTTCGACCAGACCGTGCCGCAACGCCACGCTCAAGACATTGGACAGGACGCCCCGATCCCTGTTGGGCGCCGCTGCCGTCACGGCCGGACAGGTGCAGCTTGGGCCTCGATTGCACGCGCCGGCGTGCACTACGGAATTCTTGCGCTGGGTCATGAACCCTTCCACGTCGCCCGGCGTGATGGACGCCAACGTCTTGTCTCCGAACGTCGGTATCAGACGGTTCACGGCGTCCGAATAGAGCCGATACGTCCGGGGTCGAACCCTTGCCTTGGCATACGCAAGAAATTCGCGGGAGAACGCTCGGAACGTGACGGGATTCAGGGCCTCCAGGGATATCAGCCCCCGCGCCCGGGCTTTGTCAATCTCGGCCAAGCGCGCCCGCAGGAGCGCCGAAGCTTCCTCCCGGGTGTGCGCGGTTGTTCGCTCGCGTTTGCGCCGCCCGTCGATGCCGACATAATCCAAGCACCACGCGGGCCGTCCTTGGGCCGTCCGCATTGCGGGATTGCGATAGACGCGGCTTCTAGCCATGGTCCGTCCCTCCTATTTGCCCTTCCCGCCCTTGCGCTTGGCGGCTTCCACGAGATCAATGAGATGCCAGCGCAGAAATTCCGACAGGTTGACGCTCCGCCGCCGCGCCATCTTCTCCAACGCCTCGCGGACCCAAGCGGGGACCCGGGCCGCCACGATGACGGATACCGCCGCTTTCGTCGCCATGTGCACAATTGTACACGTTTGTTAACAATTGTCAAGTCCTGTTCCCGCTTGTCCGTTATCCAACGTCCATCCACTTGAGAAACCGCTCCCGGTGGATGAAGTAGGAGCCGCCCCAGCGCCTCATGACGCCTTTGGGCGGAGGAGTCCGATTCAACCGCTTTCGCAAAGCCCCGGTCGATAAATCGACCAGCTCCGCGGCGCTCGCCAAGCGAAGCCATATCCGTTCACCGTCCCCTTTGGCCAGGGCCTTCGGCTTGGGTGCGGCCGTCGGCGGCGCGCTCTCCGCGATGGACAGGAGCGGCCGGCCCGCTTTGTCGTCGTTCGTCATGCCGTTTCCTCCTCACTCCGCAGAATGTCTTGAATAGTCAACTCGCACGCGGCCGCGCGCAGATAGGCCAGGCTCCGGCGGGTTGGGCTCATGCGCGTGACCCCACCTTGCCGTTCCGGCCGGGCTGGGAAAGGTCGAGCGGGGCCCGGCACCGCCCGCAGGAATACGTCCCGTCCGGGTTCGCGATTTGGTCTCTCGGCCCGCAGCGCCGCTCATGCTCCAGGAAGTGCTCCGCTTTGGGGGTCTGGCCGGTATGCGGTATGGAATTCTGCCCTTTCAGGCCGGTTTCAGTTGATTTTTCCATACCGCATACCGGCTGGGGTGCGCTAACGTACCTTGCCGCCGCGAGGCGAATTCGCCCACGGTCGTATCCTCGGGTGGTAGACGAGGCTTCCCACCACTGTTGAGGCTTGATCCCGAACGGCTTCAGCTTTTTTGAGACCTGACTGGCCGTAAGTTCACGACCGCGATTCCAGGTCGCCCAGGGACGGTCCTCCAGGGCGACCAGTGCGGCCAGCAGCTCCACCGTCGGGACACCGCGACCACCCCATTTTTCAGCAATGTCCGCCACATCGCGGAGCAGTTCAACGCTATCGCCCTCAGCCTCAACTTCGATCGGCTGGCGGATTGCCAGCGCCGCATCTAGAACGCGCCGCGGCCAGTCACCGCCCGCGACCGTCGCGACGGCGAGGAGCGGTTCAAGATTGTCCGTCTCGCGGGCACCGAGCGCCTCGGGCATGTCGAACCCGTTGGCGTAAGCCTTCGCGACCGATGTCGCATTGTCCGCCGCCCAACGAGCCGCCTTCCGGCCTAACACCTTCAGGGAGCCCAGCTCGGCGCGGCGAAGACGGGCGGGAAATTCTCCGTGCGCGGCTCGGTGCAGTACGATAACGAGTGAGCGGTCAACCAAGGTTTCCGGCATCGCCCGAATTGCCGCAAGCGCGGCCGGCGCGTAGCACGAGAAGGACTCCGGTTCCAGAGTCTTTCCCTTACATCTCCACGCGCGACCATCGGCGCGGTGTCCGGCATTTAGGGTGCCCCGAATCGCTTCCGCGCGTTCGGGGTCGCCTTTAAATGTTGCGTCCAACTCATCCAAAAGAAGCGTGGGGCGATGGGCTTCCACGAGCCGATACAGGACCGCCGCCGACATCGACGCACCTTCGAGCGGACGCCGGACCAGTGCGGCCAGAAGCGCGAGCAACGTTGACTTCCCGCAGCCGCGCTCAGGACTCAAAATTCCCAGCCGCGGAAAAATATCGAATTGGTCGTAAACATGCGTTCCCACCGCCCATGCCGACGTGACCGTTGCCGCCGGCTCGGGCAACACCACAAATTTGCGAATCGTCCCCGCCAGCTCCCCCAGGAGCGCCGCGCCGTCAAGGGGCTCCGGCCAGGGTTAGATATTTTGAATCGGCGATTTCGCGGCGTTGACGAAAACCTTGCGAACGCGCGCGAGACCTTCCTTATATTTTGACTCGCCGCCCGAGCGGACCAGGTCGCCGGCTTCATCGACCGCTTCACAGAGTGAAGTCCAGAGCTTTTCGAGCGGATGGCGCTTCAGGCTGGTGGAAGGAGGGTTGCTCATAAGCTCAAGTCCTCGCTCTTTGGGTGGACACGGAATGGAATGGACCGATGCGCCAGCGACAAAAGGAATGACTCACGGAGAACCGCAAGCTTGCGTCCGACGCGGAAGTACGGGCCGCAAATCCCGCGCCGGATTGCTTGGCGTGCCCCGCTCGGCGTCATTCGGAGCGTGAGGGCAACGTCCTGAACAAGCAGGATTTCGGGCAAGCAAGCCCGAGCCACCTCACCCCCGTAGGGGGGATCAATTTCCATGCCGTCCTACGGCAGGAAATCGAGGGGGTGTTGGGGGAAATTCGGCGAAAAAGGAGAAGATTCGGTGAGAAATTCACCCGGAGCGACTACTCCAAACCGGCAGCCTTTCGGTAATGGTCCACGCCCGGTAACCCTTCGTAGACCTCCCGCTCGCTGGCGTACGCCCGCGACAGCTCGCCAAGATCGCACTTCTCGTCGCGGGCGACTTGGCGAAGGCTTATCCAGCCGGAGAATAGCCCCACGATGTGCTTCCGCACGGCGCGCATGGCCTTCGGTCGCGTCTTCATGGCGCGGCGTGCCTTCGCCGTCGCCCGGACGGCTTCAACCGCGGGCTTCGCCTCGATCACCGCCTCGCGTTCCGCGGCGCCCTCGTCGGGTGTTGGCGTGTTATGCGCTGAGAGCATCTCGCCGAGGCTTGCGGCGTCTTCACCGGTTTCGGCGGCGGGGTCGTCCAGGCTCACCGCTTTCACGGGCCAGAGCTTGTCGCGATACTCGGGCCCCCGTAGCTCGTCCTTGACCGCGACGTGATCTATTTCGTAATCGCCGTCCTTTCGGCGATACAGTAATCTGAAGTGAGCGCCCGCCAGCCACAGTTCGTTGTGGACCGCGTGGAACAGCTCGGTCTCGCCTTCTTCGCCCCGGCGGTTGGGGTGGAGCCCGGCCAGCGCCGCGCCGCGGAGCATTGCAGCCTTCACCTGTTTCAGGCTGAGCCGATGTATGGCCCACGTGAAGAACAACTCGCGAATCCATTGCACCCTCGGAGAGAGAGCGTGTCGCCTCCTCTCCTCGATAAGCTTCTCCCGTTCCGGCTCTGGCAATTCTTCCGGCGGCATTCGCTTTCCAGCGACCCATTCGTCCCATTCACTCAAGGACGACGCGAAGCGCGCGGTGACCGGCAGGACCAAGCCGTCCCTGCCGGGTCGGAAATTGCGGTTCGGAGATACGAAGCTTGCAACGAACGGGACCACGCGTGCCTGCGCGCGCCCGATCTCGTCCACCATTTTCGACGGGCGTGTCCCAAGGGGGACCGCTTCGAAAACGAAGCGCCAGCACAGGAGCGCGAGCACGTCGAGAGGTGCAAGCGCCTTGAAGGCCCAAAGCTCCTTCAGGCGTTCGTTTACGAGTTCCCGCGTGTAGTGGATGGGCTTAACTGCACATCGTAGGCTGTCGGACGGATTGGACGTTTCGAACACGGTTCCTCCTCTCGCGGGCCAGGAGCCTCGGACGCCAAGGCCGAGGAGGAACCCAAAGCCTCGCGTCCGAGATTCCGTCGGCGCAGGAGCGACCCACGCCTTGGCCAGCTACCTCCATGATACGCACCCACCGAACGCGGCGCAACGGGGTAGGGTGGAATTGTTTTCACCGACAGGCCGAGGTCTACAAGGCGGGTGGCCTTCGAAACCGATTCCCGTGCGGTATCGGTTTTGGGCGGGCGCCCACCCTTCGCCTTGGGTGTTCCCTGGAGGATCTCCCCGAGCCGCTGCTGGGCGCGGGAGGACGTCTTCTTGGTGATAGACAGGTTGGCGAGGGTTTGGGGCGACTCGGTGCCCTTGCGGAACCGAGTCCTTTGGGCGTCACCGCCTGTAGCTTTAGGGCTCTCTGTCAGGATCTCTCCGAGCCGGCGCTCGGCGCGGACCTTGTACTCGACGGCCTGGTTGACGACATCCACGCTATGGCCGACGCGTTTCGCGTAGACGCGCGCGGCTTCAGCGAGGTCGGAGAGCCGTTTGGCGGGGTATCCACAATACCTACACGTATTGGCGTTGCGAGCCAGCAGGCGCACGCAGCCATGGCATCGCAACACAACATTACTCCTCTATCTATAGGCTACAATCTTCATAGGAAATGGCATCGGGTTTTGGAGCATCAAGTCGTAAGAAGATAGCTCCAAGCTGCCGTTATCTATATATTGGACCCCAACAATGCGCTTGTCTGAATCGTCAGACTTTATAACCTTCAATTCACAGTTAGTCACCCAAAGGTTGTCCACTAACATGAGTGCGGACCTGTAGTCTCTTTCGAAATTTTCAACAATGCCCGAATCCTGAAGCTTCTTGAGTTTAGATAGACCCGCATCTGTGAGTTCGAAACAATAACGTGCTTTGACTTTTTTTGGACCACAGAGATCAGGGCCTGAAAATATCGGCTTCTTATATGTCAATCGCCGCACACTCCTATCATCTGTCCACCGTACTGTGCCATCCGGAGAATCATCATTATAATATTCGTAACGGTCCCTCTCCGCATCGCTCTTCCACATATATGATGTCCTGATTTCAACGCTATTCGCCATAGTCGATGCAAAATCCGCAACTTTCTGAATCATCATTCGCGTGAAGCCATCCTTGAGAATCAATTCAATCCTGCGCTGTTTGCCCTTCTTCAGCAGCTTGGCGATCGTTCCCACATAACCGTAAGTATTGCATCTCTCCTGTAGAGCCTTGCGGGTAAGCTCCAAATCGCCATCAGAAGCACCTTCAGGCCCAGCGAGATATATGGACGTCGGTAACTTCTTCTCTTGCGCTTTGTCCTGAACTGCGCTCGCCAAAAGTACTATGGCGGCAATGAATTGAGACCTCATTGGGTCATTCCTTAAATAGGCGCATGAAGTTCGCCACGTAGTCCGGCTCGGGCTTTAGAGACAAAAAGAACGTCGCTGGCTGTCCATGGGAAGTATACGAAATGGTCGTGGTGCAGCCAAGGTCCGATGCCGCAGGGCTAATCGGCCCCGGGGGCGGATATGGACTTCATCGCCCTGAGAAATTCCTCAAAGGGCAGCGCCCACATACGGACCTCCTCCGGCGGCAAATCCACGGCATATCGCCGCTCGGCGACGTGACGCGCATGACGCGCCTCCAGGTCCCGCAAAGCCTCGCCCGACCAGCCCGCCGCGCGGGCCGCATCGAGACGCCGTTTCGACACCTCCACAAGCAGGCCGAGTCTCGCATCGGCCCGTGCGAGCACGTCGCCGGGCACGCCGGCCATGTCGAGCAGGTTCTCCAGTCTCTCGATTCGCCGCCGATTGTCGTTTCTCATTTTTCTGTCTCGGTTATTTTAAGTTTCGCCTCGATTTCGCGCAATCGGTCTTCGATGGCTCCCACCTCCCGCGCCTTAAATGCGACCCCGAGCATTTCCGCCGCCGCCCGCAAACGAATGCCCTCGTTTTCGGACCGCAACAAGTGGCGAAGCGTTCGAGCGGCCTTCGACATGCCGCGCTCGACTTCCGCAAGCGCCGCACGGTAAGCACTGCCCTCCGCGTCCCGCAACGCCCGCCGGAACGTTGCTTGCCCCAACCAGCCTGTGAGGGTCCGCCGGCCGATGCCGGCAAGTTTGCAGCCCCGCTCATAAGAAGGCGCCGAGACCAAGCAGGGGAGCGCTCGCCGCTGCCGGTGCGTCAGCTCCTCATGCCCGTTATTGCTCGAATTCGCCATCATTTCAATACCTCTCCGGCTTCACCAGCTCCACGCCTTGCCGCGTGAAACGCGCGGTGCGAGTCCGAAGTCCTGCCGGTGACCGATTGCGTGCCGGCGGGAGACCATGTGCTGTGCCAGGATAGGGCACAAACAATTTGCCCTCTATTTGCCCTTGCGGTCGGAAAATGCGTCCTTGCTTGTCCGTCTTGTACAGCATTGTCCACAACCGAGAAATGTAACGGGAAGGCTGTTTGGAGCGGTTTGGAAAGGTTTGGGCAAGTTTGGTAAAGTCCGGGCGATTCCCTCCCGGCGCACGTGTAAAGCAGATGCTCTTCCGCTGAGCTAACCGCCCCGCTTAAGGCGATGTCAGCCGGAGTGTAGAACGATAGGCGAAAGGCAGCAAGAGAGAGGAAGGCTACATGCCGCCGCCCCTGGCAAGAAGCGGCGGCACGTCAGCCGGCAAATGAATACAATCAGCTCACGTGATGCGAGCGGGCGTCAAGGCTTCCCCTCGCCCTTCACTTTGGCCAGTTCGTCCTTGATGATCTTCTCGACGTGCTCCGGCTTCTCCGCCGGATTGCCTTCCCACACGACTTTGCCGTCGACCCCGACGACGTAGGCGGTCGGAAACAGCTTCACGCCGTACGTTCCGATGTTCTTGGCGTCCTTGTCCCACAGGACCGTGAATTCGATCTTTTCCTTATCGACGCTTTGGCGAACCGCCTCCATGGTGTCCTTCGTCCCGTCATCCACGTCGATGATGACCAGACCGCGATCCGCGTACTCCTCATGCCACCGGGTCTGATGGGGCTTCATGTGCTTGCACCCGGGACACTCCAGGAAACCGAACTCCAGATACACGGCCTTTCCCTTGAGTTTGTCGAGTTCCTGCGGGCCCGCCGGGCCGACCCAATGCTCCTTCTCGGCCTTCAACCCGGGAGGCGCCTTTCCCAGATACGAATTGAACTGGCGCTTCTGCTCTTGAGGAGCGATGGCCGCCAGCAGAGCCAGCCCTACGATCCATTTCAACATGACGGTCTCCTTTCGAAATCGTCCGTCGACGCACGGGGGGAACGAGTTTCGCGCCGCATATATGATGTGGCCCCATTCAAAAAGCTCCGGCGCCGACCCGTCGGCCGGCACCGGAGCTCAGGGACGTTCATGTTCGCAGACTACTTGCCAGGACCCGATCCTCCCACTCCACCGATCCCCTTCCATGGATGCTTGAAACCCTTGGCCGTCATCTTCTGGCCCCGGATGTCGAAGTTCACGCTCGCGGTGAACTCCCGACCGATAGCTTCCGGCAAAGGGGCACGGAAGTACGACTCGGTGACTTCCTTCTTGCCGAGGTCCTTATCTTGCCCTTGTGGATGATCCGGCGCCTTTTTCTCGCCTTCCTTCTCTTTCTTGGCCACCAGGAACTCGACGAGATAGTTTTCCATGGGCACTACCTGCCCGCCGTGTTTGCCCGTCTGCTGCTCCTGCCCACCCCGGGGCTCCTGACCCGGCCGGTCGCCTCCCGGCATGTCCCGAGGCGTTTCCCGCGGCAAGTCTTTCGGCGCGTCCTTGGCCAGAACCGGTTCGGCTTTCAGCGTCTCGGTCTTGCCCATCTTGGACTCCAAGACGATCTCCGCGGTGATTCCCTTGAGATCCACGGCCTTGCCTCCCTTTTCCAGGAGGTAAATGCGGATCTCTTCCTCGGCGGTCTTCCCTCCGGGCGGCTGTTGGCCTTCCCGACCGGCCTGACTGAACGCCTCCGCGGCAAGCCATTCAGGCAGCATCAGGCCCAGGGCCACCGCGACACAGCTCAACCATTTCTTCACCTTCATACCATCCTCCTATGAATTTACCCTCACCTATCCGGCGAAACCGTCCCTACTTCTTTTATATGATTCACGAGATCGCCGGATGTGATTGGCAACTGCGCGATTTTTTCAAAAAAAAGACCTTCCGGGAGCGCGCGCCTCAAAGTGGCCGAAGCCCCGCAGCAGGATGTCGGAAAGGGGATCGCCCAGATCGGCCAGATCCAAATCCGATCCCTGGGCTCAGCCGGCAGGATGTCGTCGAGGTTCAAGGGCACCGCGCCACGGCCGCCATCGCTGTTCCCTTGCCGTCGGATGACGAAGGCCTCGATATCGTCCGCATGGACGGGCTCGTCCGGCACAACGCGCAGGTGGGGATCGGCGAGACGGTCGAGGTCCGCAAAGCGGAATGGCGGAAATCCACGCTAGTGTTTCCGGCCGATGCTGGCGAAGGCGCGGAGCTGCGCCTGGTTGTATTCCACGACGGCCGTGTAGTGATCGAGTCGCGCGCGCGTCAGAGCCTCCTCCGCGTGGAGGACTTCGAGCGGCAGGCCGATGTTCCGTGCCTGCCGCTGCTGGTTGAGGTCCAGCGCCCGCTCCGCGTCCTTCACCGCCTGCTCCGCCAGCTTTCTTTGTTCGTCCTTCGCGCGGAGCTGCGCCAGACTGGAAAGCACCTCGTCCGCCACCCTCTGCCGGATCCGCTCCAGGTTGATCTCCGCCTGCCGCACGCGCGCGTCGGCCAGGTGGTGGCGTCCGATGTCGAAGAGGCCGCCCGCTCCGATCCGCCATCCCAAGAAGAAGGCGTAATCCTCGGTGTTCTCGAGGTCCGAAGCGACCGGTCCCAACTGCCCCGGCACCGCTTCGACCTGGACGTCGGGGATGAGCGGTCCCCAGGTCGCGCCGGCCCGGTCATGCCGGCTCGCGCTCAGCTCCGCCAGCCCCTCCTGGATTTCCGGGCGGCGTTCCCACGCTTCCTGGAGCAAGTCCGCGTCTTTGGCGGCCGGATCGACAACTTGAAGAGGCTGAGGCACCACGTCGACGGGATAGAGATCGATTCCCGGCGCCAGCCGGAGCAACGAACCCAGCCGCAAGGAAGCCAGTTTGATCGCCTCCCGGGAACGAAGGATCTCCAGGCGACCGGTCGCATGCTGCACGCGGGCGCGCAGCACGTCCCCCTCGAATGCGCGGCCCGCTTGGAACGATGCATCGAGCTCCGCCGCCAGCTTCTCGGAAACCGCGGCCGATTGCTCGGAAACCCGCGCGCGCAGGTTCTCCCGAACCAGGTCGTAATAGGCTTGGGCCGCCTCCAGGATGATGCTTTGCTCCGTGGCTTCAAGAAACGATCTGCTTCCCTCGTACCGCTGCGACGCGCTCAGGGTCGAGAAGATCGCATCCCCCAATTCCCAGCGAACGCGCGCGCCCACGCCGGCGAACATCTGCTGCTTGTCGACGTCGACAAAGTTTCCTTCCGTGCCTTGCGTCAATCCTTCGTGCCGCCGATAGAGATACCCCGGCACGACCGTCGGCCAGAACCGCTCCTCGGCAAGCTGCGAGCGCGCGTAGGCCTCGTGGACTTTCTCCCGCACGAACGCGATGTCGAGATTGTTCGCGCCAGCCAGGCGAAGCACCGTGGGCAGATCGATCGGATAGCGGCCTTCCTGGACGCGCGCCTTCTCCACAACGTCCGGAGGAGGGCGATACTGAATCGGCTCGGCGGGCCACGGAAGATCCCACGGCGCTTGAGAAGCCGAGCAACCTGTCAGCAAGAGAAGCCAGAGCGAACAACGACTCGCCCAAAAGCCAAAACGAGGGCTGATGCGACGATTCTCGATTGTCCATCCTGGATTCTTGATGGGACCTCCGCCGGATCGAGAATCGAGGATCGAAAATCGAGAATCCGCCACGCGGCCGCGCGTGTTCGAGGCGTGCCTTGCTCTTTTGCGAATCGCGAAGAAGAAATGATTCATGGATGTTTCGTGGCTCGCACCCTCTCCCCCTCGCTGACCATGTTCTTCCCCGCCACGATCACCTCTTCCGTTCCGGCAAGGCCCTTGCGCACCTCGATCTCGACGCCGTTGTCGTATCCGATTTCAACCGGCACCTTCACCACTTCGTCACCGCGGACCACGAAGACGAAGTTTTCCGTCTTCTCGATCGACCGGCGCTTCTTCTTCGCCTGCCCCTCCTTGGCGTCGGGACGATCCACCTCGATCGCCACGCGGGCGTACATCCCCGGCCGGATGGCTCCCTCGGAATTCGGGAGATCCACTTCCGCGGACATGGTCTTCGTCTCCGGGTTCAGCGCCCAGTAAAGCCGCGCTACCGGCGCCTCAAAAGGCTCCCCGGCGATCTCCGCGAAGTCGAACTCGATCCGCGCCCGGCACTTGGGGTGGACGCACAACACATCCGCCTGGGGAAGGTGGAGCCGCACGCGCACCGGGTCGACCTGCGTGAGGTGCAAGAGCTTCGTCGAGTCGGGGCGGACCAAGTGACCTGGATCCACCCACCGCTCGGTGACCACGGCGTCGAACGGAGCCCGCAAGGTGGCCAGATCGACCATCGTGCGAACCTGGGCCGCCGCCGCGCGCAGCGACGCGTCGCGCCCCTTCGTCGTCTCCAGCTTCGCCTTCGCGGCCTCGTAGTCGCCCCGGGTCTTGTCCAGGACGTCTTTATTGACCAGATAGGGGGCCTGTCGGGCCGTCTCACTGAGATGCTTCCACACCTCTTCTTTCCAGGCCAGATCCGCCCCATCCCGAGCGACGAGGAACGGGAAGAGCGCGAGTTCCGCCTCGCGCTCGGCCAGCTCCTGCTCCAGCTCCGGCACCGCGATCTTCGCAAGCACGTCTCCCCGGCGCACCCGGTCTCCGCGATCGACGCGGATCGACTCGAGATAACCCTGCACCCTGGAAAAGACCCCCACGTCCTGATTGGGAATCACTTCCGCTACCAGCTTCAGGACGTTCGACTCCCGTTCCGGAGCAGGGACGTGCCGGAGCTCCGTTAACAGCGCGCTCGCCGGAATGACGATCGCGTCGGCCCGCTCTTCGAGCGTGAGCGTGACGTTGGCGAACATGCCCGGACGGATGGCGCCGTTCGAGTTGAGCACGTCGATCTCTACGGCCATCGTCCGGGTCTTGGGCCGCAGCGCCCAGAAAAGGCGCGTGACGCGGCCTTCGAACGGTTCGCAGGGAACGTTTTCGAATTCCACCTTCGCGCGGGTGTCCGCGCGCACGAGCGACGCATCCGACTCGGGAACCCGGACGCGCACACGGACAGGATCGACCTGCGTGACGCGCAGAAGCCGGGTCGAGGCCACCTGAATGAGACTTCCCGGATCGACCCACCGATCCGTGATGTAGCCATCGAAAGGAGCGCGGATCGTCGCGAATTCGATCATCGCGCGTGTCTTTTCGACCGCCGCCCGCAGCGCCGCTTCTTTGGCCCGGGTCACCTCGACCCGCGCCCGGGCCGTTTCCGCCCGCCCGTGCGCCTCCTCCATCTCTTCTCCGGCCACGAGGTTGGGGGTTTTTTGGGCCACGGCCTGAAGCCGCTTATACACCGCCTCGTGAGCCGCCCGCTCCGCCTCGTCCTGAGCGATCATCGAGGGACAGAGGGCCACTTCCGCTTCCTCGCGCGCGAGCCGCTTCTCCAGTTCCGGAACGGCGATCTTCGCGAGAACCTGTCCCTCGCGCACGCGGTCGCCCCGGTCCACCGCGATCGACTCAAGGTATCCCTGCACGCGCGCGTGGAGCACCACCTCCTGGTTCGGCCGCACGGACCCCGGAAGTCGCAGCCGCCGCGCGACGGCTTTCCGCATCGGCACCGCGGTGACGACGTGCGGCCTTTCCTCCGCCGCCAGCGGCGGAGCGGCCGACCTCCAAAATCCCATGCCTGCGGCCAGCGCCGCCATCGTCCCGCCCAACGCGAGCCACTTCATGCCGCACTCTCCTTCGCAGACCCGCCGCCCAGGATCACGTAGAGCGCGGGAACGACGAACAGCGTGAGGACGGTGGCGCTGAGCACGCCGCCCACCACGGCCCGCGCCAGCGGGATGTTGGCTCCGCCCGCGACCGCCATGGGCACCAGGCCCAGCATCGCCGCCAGCGAGACCATCAGGATCGGCCGCAGCCGAATCGCCGCCGCCTCGCGGATCGCGTCCCACCTCGATTTTCCTTCGGCCAGCCGGCGATTCGCGAAATCGATCATCAAGATGCTGAAGGAAACCACGATGCCCACCATCATGATCACGCCCATGAGCGACTGGATGCTGACGAAGGTTCCCGTGACGTACAGCATCCAGATCACGCCGATGAGTCCGAGCGGCGCCGCGATCATCACGATCAGGGGCTGAAGCAGCGAACGGAACAGAATCACCATGACGAGATAGACCAGCACGGCCGACAATCCCAGGCCTAAACCGAGCGTCCGGAAGGATTCCTCCATGCTGCGCACCTCGCCGCGGCGGTGGATCTTGTACCCCGCGGTGATGAGCTTGGCCACCTCCGGATCCCGCTCGATGTCGCGGATCTTCCCGTCCACCTCGGCGGAAACGCTCCCGAGGTCGCGCCTGTCCACCTCGGCGTAGACGTCGATCACTCGGGCGATGTTGTAATGCATGACCTCCGACGGAGCGGTGGAACGCTCGAACTTGGCCACGTCGCGCAGGAGGATCGGTTCGTTCTGCCGCGCCGAGGTGATCGGAACGTTGAGGAGCGTTTCCAGATCCTCCATGGCGCGCTCGGGATACTGCGCGCCGATCCAGTAGTGGTTGCCGCTGCGCTCGTCGACCCAGAAAGACTTCGCGAAGCTGACCGACGAGTTGAACGCCGTGACCACGTTCTTGACCACGTCTTCCTGGGCCAGCCCCAGTTCCGCGCACTTGCGGCGGTCGATCACCAGCTTGAACTGCGGATAGTCCAGCCGCTGCTGGATGCGGACGTCCACGGTGCCGGGCACCTCGCGGACGGCCCGCTTCACCCGCTCGGCGATCCGCATGCAGGTATGAAGGTCGCGACCTTCGACTTGAATGTTGATCGGCGCCGGCAGGCCGAAATTCAGCGCCGCGCGCAGCATGCTGTTGGGCTCGAAGGAGAACTCCACGCCTGGAAAGCGCTCCGGAAGCACGCGCCGGAGCTCGCGGGCGTACTCCTGGTCCGTGCGGCGGCGGTTGTGCTGCACGAGAATGAACGCGTCGTGAGGACCGGAATTCGGCGTATAGGCGGCGGGCCAGTCCATCAAAACGCCGATATTCGTGATCATGCGATCGAGGTTTTCGCCCATGACCTCCTTGACCGCGAACTCGACCTTCTCCAGGATCTTCTCGGTTTCGTCGACCTTGAGTCCCGACGTGGCGCGCACGCGGATCGTGAACTGACCCGCGTTCACCTGGGGAAAGAGCTCCGTTCCGAGCCGAGGATAGATGAACGCGACCGTGAGCGCGAAAAGGACCGCGACGGCCGCGAGGACCCCCCAGCGGACCCGGAGGGCTCCCTCCAAAAGCCGCTCGTAGCCGCGACGAAGCCCTTCGAACCAGCCGGCGCCATGTTCTTCCCCCCCGGCACGGGCTTTGAGGAACTTCGCTCCCAGTACCGGCACGATGGTGAGCGCCATCACGTAGGAGCCGGCGATGGCCAGGGACACGCTGATGGCCAGCGGGGTGAAGAGGAACTTCCCGATGCCGGTAAAGAAGAGAACGGGGAAGAACACGACGCAAATGGTCGAGACGATCACCAGCACGGGACGGGCGACCTCGAGCGCGCCGTCCATCGCCGCCTGCATGGACGACTTGCCCATCCCCAGGTGCCGCTCCACGTTCTCGAGCACGACGATCGACTGGTCGATAAGCAGACCTACGGCGATCGCCAGGCCTCCCAGCGTGATGGCGTTGATCGTGTGATTCAGGAAGAAGAGGCCGATGATGCACACCAGGACTGACAGAGGCAGCGTAATCAGGATGAAGAACGTCGACCGGAAACTCCTCAGGAAGATGAGGATCATGATTGCCGCCAGCACCGCCCCCAGAACGCCCTCCTGAATCAGCTCCCGGATCGAATCCCGCACGAAGACGGACTGGTCGAAGATGACGCCGAGATCCATGTTCGGCTCGTTGAGGCGCCGCTCGATGTCCTTCATTTGATTCCGGACGCCGTCCACCACGGCGATCGTGTTGGCGCCCGGCTGGCGGTAGATGGGGATGTACAGCATGCGCTTGCCGGTCATGCCGTTGCGCACGATGTTGGACTGCAATTCGCTCGTGTCCTCGGCTTCGCCGATGTCCTTGATGAGCACGGGCGCGTGCCCGTCCAGCTTGATGGGAAACTCGTTGATCTCCTCCACCTCGGGCACCATGGCGTTGGAAACCACCTGGTACTCGATGGGTCCGAATCGGGCGCTGCCGGTGGGGATGAAGACGTTGTTGCGATGGATCGCGTGGACGACATCCATCGGCGAGAGATCGCGTCCTTCAAGCTTGTTCCGGTCCACGTAGGCGTAGATCCGGCGCAGCCGGCCGCCGTAAACCGCGGGGGCGACGACGCCCGCGATCGATTGAAGCTTGTTGCGCCCTTCGAAGTAGGCCACGTCGTAAAGCCGGGTCTCGTCCAGCAGGGGTTTCCCTTCGGAGTCCACTTTGCTGGCGATGCCGAAGAGGCATAGCGGGATGGACGCCGTGGGATCGAAGGGCATGACCATGGGCGGGATCGTCCCCGGGGGAAGGTAGTAGAGATCGGACATCGCGTACGAGGTCACCTGAGCCATCGCCGCGTCGGGGTCGATGTGCTCGTGGAAGAAATCCCGGACCACGGAGACGCCGAGCATGGCTTTCGCTTCCTGGTGCTCGATGCCCACGGACTGCCCTGTCCAGCGCTGGAGGCGCGTGTTCATGTCGCGCTCGACCGTCTCGGCGGGCATGCCGGGATAAAGGGTGAGCACCTGAACCGCGGGGGTCTTGAACTGAGGAAGGATGTCCGCGGGGATTCTCTTGGGCCCGAAAAGGACGAAGACTCCCAGCACGAGAGTTCCCAGAGCCATCACGAGGACGGCGTAGGGATTGCGCAGGCCGAGCCGGACGAGCCACATAATTTAGTTCGATGTCCGATACCCGATGTCCGATGTCCGATGCGGACTTATCTCTTACATGTCCCGAGCCGGCCACTTCTATACACCTTTTTCTCAACCACCCGCCTTCGCGATCGGACATCGGACATCAGACATCGGATATCGGGAATCTCTCTCGGCTTCGCCTCTTCGAAAGATTGGTTTCAGCTCTGTCGCAGATCGCCGTTTTTCCATGGAATACCGTATAGGGGAGGACGCGTTCAGACATATATGGATAGGGAACGAGCCCATGGACGCGAACACGTCATTTCTCCAGCGGCTGACGCATCAGCGGGAGGGCTTGACCGCCTATTGTCAGGGATTACTCTGGTCCGCGGAGGATCTGGAGGACGTATTGCAGGAGATCATGCTCGTCGCGTACCGCAAGCGGTCCGAAACGGCTCCGGAGTCGGATCTCCGCGCGTGGATGTTCCGCATCGCGACGCTGACGTGCTTCAACTTCAATCGACGGCACGCGCGGATCCAGCATGCAGATCTGTCCGCGGATTGGGTCGAAGCGCTGGAGGACGCGCTCGACCGCGAATACACGTACGAGGAGATCCTGAAAGATCCCGCCGCCCTTCTCGAGAAATTCGACGACGAGGTCGCGCGCGCCTGCCGGGAGCTCAACGAGAAGGAGCGCGCCATTCTTCTGCTCAAGTCGGTCGGCGGGTTGAGCTGCGCCGAGATCGCGAAGGTCATGGAGATCCCCTTGGGAACCGCCCAGGGACTCTTGACCCGCGCGCGCATGAAGGTGCGGGAGCGATTGAGCGAGCGTCTACGGTCGCGCCGGCACCCCCCTCTGGAGTCCCCATGAATTGCGCCAAAGTCCATCGCTACCTGACTCTTTACCTCGATTCCGAATTGAGTCCCGAGACTACCTACGAGATCACGCACCATCTCGAAAGATGCGAGGACTGCCGCGGCCGCATGGAAGGAGAGCTCCGTTTCGAGGAAACATTCCGGAAAATCGTCTCGAAGGGGAACGCCGCGGGAAACCTCGCGTGGGACCGAGCCTGGGCGAAGACGTTCGGATGGCGGCGGCGAAGGGTCGTGATCGGTCTGGCGGCGGCCGCTTCCCTCGCGCTCGTGGCGGGCGCGCTGGTGATGTTCGTTCCGCACCGGGAAACCGACCTCGCCCTGGCGATGCTCAAGAGCCATGAACAATATCTCGCCGGGGCCATGGGACCGGCCGTGGAGACCGACGATCCGGACCGATTGACGAACTATTTCAGCGGGAAATTTTCCTTCGCGCCTTCCTTGGGGCGTCCCCCCGGCGACGTGAAACTTCTGGGGGGACGCTGCTGCTATCTGGACCGATCGCCGTGTGCCTATCTGATGGCCCACGCCGGCAACACGGCCGTCTCCTTCTTCCTCGCCGACGCTTCCCAACTGTCGGCCTTTCCCGAAGCGGCCGGCAAGATGAAAGAAGGAGTATTCCGATGCCGAGCGGGACCTTTCCACGTCCTGGCCTTCCGCGACGGAAACCGGTTGGTCGGAGCGATCGGAGAGCTTTCCGCCAAACATCTGGAATCCGTGACTCGCGCACTGGTGGGGACCAAGTAGAAAAGGAAGCAAGATGCACCGGTGGAAGGTGCTTGAGATTTCAGGTTTCGGACCGGGCCACCCCGGTTCCAAAGACGAAAGGAGACGACCGATGGAGAAAGGAATCCTTCTGGCGAGCCTGTTAGGCTTCGCCGTCGCCGGGCACACGCTCACCCAGGATCATCCGGACCATCCGAAGCAGCAAGCGTCGGAAACCAAGGCTGCGGAAACCAAGGCAGTAGTCGAAGCGACCGTCGTGGGAGAGAACATCTGCCTGGGTTGCGCGCTCAAGAAGGAGAAAGGCGCCGCCGCCCAGTGCGACAAGTACGGTCACCGGCACGCGCTGAAGGTGACCAGCGTCACCGCGGCCGGAAAGGAACAGCCGGAGATGAAGGGATGGGTCCTGCACTACCTGGACACCGACAAAGGACAACCCTTTATCAAGGAGCACCATGGTGAAACGTTGACGCTGACGGGCAAGGTCTACAGCGGAGAGCGCGTGCTTGAAGTGGACAAGCAGGAAGACGCGAAGAAGCCCGATCATCCGGACCATCCGAAGAAGTGATCCGATGAAGTCGAGAATACTCGCGAGCCTGCTGGGATGGACGCTCGCCGGCACCGGACTCGCTCAGGCGCAGAGCGTCAGCATCGAGCAGATCGCCGCGGCGATCGAGAAGCACATCGCCCGGGAGTCCGAAGCCGGCGGCGGATATTTCCGCCTGCCCCACGAAGGCAAGGAATTGAAGTTGAAGCTGGTTCGAGTCCACATGGAATATCTCGCGGATCTGGGCGGCGGCGTGCAGTTCGCCTGCGTGGACCTCGTCGGAACCGACGGTCCGGTCTACGACGTGGATTTCTTTCTCAAAGGCGGACCGGGCGACATGACCGTGACGGAAACCACCGTCCACAAAGTCAACGGTCAGCCGCTCTACGCCTGGGAACAGAAAGAAGACGGAACGTGGCATCGCGTCCCCGTGACCGATGCGACCCCCCGACTGCTGGGGGTCATCCAAGGCGAAGACGCGTTCGAGTTCATCTATCGCGTCCGGCTCCCCCAACTCTCCGGTCCGGCGAAACTGTGGTTGCCGCTGGCCCGTTCGGACGCCTACCAGACCGTGGAGATCAAGAAGATCGCCGCGCCGGCGCATGGACGCCGGATCGAGGAGCGCGAGCACGGCAACAAGGTCCTGTTCCTGACGGCCGCGCCGGAAGACAGCGGCAAGGTCATCGAGATCCGGTACCGCGTCCGGCGCCGGGAGAAGTCGCCCTACCCCGTGGCGAACGCCGAGGCGCAAAGGGATCTGAAGCCCGAACGCCTGGTTCCCGGCGACGCCTCCTTCCGCCAGATCGCGGAGACGGCCACGCGCGGCAAATCCACCGATCTCATGCGCGCCCGCGCGCTGTACGACCATGTGATCGATCAAGTCCGCTACGCCCGGTACGGCCCCGGCTGGGGACGCGGCGACGCTGTTTACGCCTGCGAGGCGAAGAGCGGGAACTGCACCGACTTTCACGCCTACTTCATCGCGCTGGCGCGGTCCATCAACATCCCCGCCCGTTTCGCCATCGGTGCGGCGATTCCGTCGGAGCGCAACGGCGGCGGCATCGACGGCTATCATTGCTGGGCCGAGTTCTTCGCCGACGGTCGATGGTGGCCCGTGGACATCAGCGAGGCCGACAAGAACTCGAGCCTCGCCACCTACTATTTCGGACATCAGCCGGCCAATCGCATCGAACTGAGCCGCGGCCGCGATCTGGTGGTCGATCCGGGACCGGCCTCCGGTCCGATCAATTTCCTTGCCTATCCCGTCATCGAGGTCGAAGGCCGTCCCGTCGAGGCCAAGACCGAGTTTCTGTTCCGGCGCGAGAGCAAAGCGCGGGGAGGAGATGAATGACGAGGCTTTCACCGGCGTGAATGGGCCCTTTCTTGACCGGGCGGGGCGGGAGCGCTCTCCTTGCGCTGCATCACGCTCCCGTCCCGACCCTTTTCCACGGCGACCGCGACGTGCCGATGAATCGAGGTATATGAAAATCCTCGCGCCGATCCTCTTGCTGGCGCTCGCCGCCTCCTGCGCGTGTGGAAAAAAGGGCCGCGGTCCCGAGGCTTCACGGGAGCAAGCGGCCGAACCGTCCCCCGCCTCCGCGCGGCGCGCCGAATGGCCTTCGGGTGCGAAGAATCGCCTGATCTTCGAAAAGAGTCCCTATCTGTCGCAGCACGCCGACAACCCGGTGGATTGGTATCCCTGGGGCCGCGAGGCCTTCGAGAAGGCCAAGAAGGAAGACAAGCCCATCTTTCTCTCCATCGGGTACTCGACGTGCCACTGGTGCCATGTGATGGAGCGGGAAAGTTTCATGGATGGGGACGTCGCCGGGATCCTCAACGACCATTTCGTGTCGATCAAGCTCGATCGGGAAGAGCGGCCCGATGTGGACCACGTATACATGACCGCGTGCCAGATCATGACGGGAAGCGGCGGCTGGCCGCTTTCCGTCTTTCTCACGCCGGAGCAACGCCCGTTCTTCGCCGGCACTTATTTTCCCAAGGAAGATCGCTGGGGTCGCCCCGGATTCAAAACGCTGCTCCAACGGATCGCCGAGGCGTGGAAAACCGACCGCGACGCGCTGCTCGCGGACGCGAAGCAACTGACGGAGGCCATCCAGAAAGATGGACGGGCGTCCGAGGGGGAGCTGAAGAAGGAGGTCCTCGACTCCGCGCTCAAAGCGTTCGCGAACCTCTACGACGAAACGTACGGCGGTTTCGCCGGGCGCCACAAGTTTCCCCGCAGCATCGTCCACGAGTTCCTCATGCGGGTCCACGGCCGGACGGGAGACGCCAAGGCCCTTGATATGGCGGAGAAAACGCTCGGCGCCATGCGCGCGGGCGGCATGTACGATCAACTCGGCGGCGGCTTCCATCGCTACTCCACCGACAAGAAATGGCTCGTCCCGCATTTCGAGAAGATGCTCTACGACCAGGCGCTTCTCGTGCGCGCGTACGTGCAGGCGCATCAGCTCACGGGGAAGAAGGAGTACGCGGATACGGCGCGGGAAACGATCGAATTCGTCCTGCGCGACATGACGTCCAAGGAAGGCGGCTTCTTATCCGCTCACGATGCCGACAGCGACCTTCCGGATGGGAAGGGACACGCCGAGGGCGCTTTCTACGTCTGGACGCCCGCGCAGGTGAAGGCGGTCGTGCCCGGCGACGAGGGGGAGATTCTCAGCCGCGCGTTCGGCGTCATCGAAGGCGGAAACTATGAACCTGTAGAGGAGCACGAGCCGCGCGGAAACAGCGTGATGCACGTCGCCGCGACGGTTCAGGAACTGGCCGGTGAATTCAAGCGTTCGCCGGATGAGATCAGGCAAATTCTGGATGAAGGCACGCGAAAGCTGCTCGAAGCAAGGAACAAACGACCCTGGCCGCATCTGGACGACAAGATCCTGACCGACTGGAACGCGTTGATGATCGGCGCGATGGGATTCGCGGGAGCGGTCCTGGAGGAGCCGCGGTACGTGGAGGCGGCCGAGCGCGCGGCGCGATTCCTGATGGAGAAGCTGCGAAAGCCGGACGGCCGCTGGTTGCATCGCTACAAAGGTGGCGAGGCCGGAATCGACGCTTTCCTCGACGATTATGCGTACCTGGTGGAAGGCTTCTTCCTGCTTCACCAAGCCACCCAGAAGCTCGAATACTTGCGGGTCGCGGTTCGAACAGCGGAACTCATGATCGAGGACTTCGGCGATGTCCGGGGCGGCTTTTTCCAGACGGCCGAATCCGGCGAGAAGCTGGTCGCGCGCATGAAGGAAGCCTACGACGGCGCGCTGCCGTCGGGGAACGCCGTCGCGACGCTGGCTCTGTTGCGGCTGGCGGACCTGTGCTCGCGGGACGATTTTCGAAAGAAGGCGGAGGAGACGCTCCGGCACTTCGCCGGAACGATTTCGAGGTACGAAGTGGGATATCCCTATCACTTGTGCGCACTGGATGCGATGGCCGGGCCCAATCAGGAGATCGTCCTCGTGGGCGATCCGGGGGACGCGACGACGCGGGAGATGCTGCGCGCGGTGCGCCGGCGTTTCATGCCCAACATGGTGTTGGCGGTGGTGCCCCCGGACGGCGGGACCGAAGACTTCAAGACATTGATCCCGATGGCCGCGGGACGGCCCATGCAGGATCAAAAGACCACCGCGTATGTGTGCGAGAACTACGCGTGCCAGGCGCCGACCACGTCGATCCAAGAGATGGTTCGCCAGATCGAGCGGAAGTGAGCAGAGTGGAAGTCCGGAGGTGATCGGTGGAGCCGAGGGGATCGGTCATTGCTCGCAGACCCGGATTTTCGGAAAATGATCCGGATCCTCCGACCCCGGACATCACCGCCGGGACGCTTCGATCGTACCGTAATCGGCCACGGCGGAGGAACCCGTGTCGTCCGTGTCGGTCATCAGAGCTACCGACACGACGGGAGGTGGATCCGTTCCGAAGGCGCGCCGGTAGTCGGACGCCAGATCACGCTTGACCCTGTCCCAGGACCCGATGCGTTCCTTTCCCGCCGTCGCCACGATCACCTTCGCACGCTTTCCGAGATGGGGATCGTCGAAAGCGGCTCCCTCGGCCAGGTCCAGCGACCACAGGTAAACGAGCAGCGATCCCGGCGGCTCGTGTCCCGTCTTTTCGATCTCCTTCATGACCTCGCGGCGCTCAAAAAACCCGACCCCCGACCAATCTCCCTGGAAGCCGAACATCACCCGCGCCGAAGCGTCGGCGCCCGGCTCGGCGCGCCTCCCTCTGTCTTCCGCGGGAGCCGTCACGCGCCACTCCCACGAAACGTCCGGATGCTTCGCGGCATCGAACCTCAAATATCGGACCAACATCGACGCGGCCGAGACGCTCGTCGCGCGCAGGTGCGCCCGCTCCTCCTCCCGCCGCGGCCGATAGGCCACGGGTCTTCGGTCGTCCAGAACCCGGTGGCGCCAATCGGTGGGCATGGATGGATTGAGAATGCTGATCGTCGCGTCTCGCGCGTCTGCGGATGGAACCGATTTCGCCGGCTTCGAGGTAACCGCGCAGCACATCGCGGCTCCGGCGGCCAGGGAGACGGCGAGGAGGGCCAGCCACGCAGATCGGAATCGCATCATCGCAGAAAGCGCGCGCCGTTTAGGCGCGCGCGTCATTCCGTTCCGTTGAGGGACCAGTCGTAGTCGAGGAACCGGATCCGCGCGTCCTCGGACGTCTTGAGGAAGCGCGAAACGTACTTCGCGACGGAGCCGGCCTTCTTCTCGAAGTCCTCCGAGAACCAATCGAAGATCTTCGAGAGGTACAGAGTCTTCGTTTTCGCATCGTAGCGGTTGCGTTCCCGATCGTTCAGGAAGACCTTTGCCTGTTCGTCGAGCTGCTGATCGAGTCGCTCTCCGACATACGGTTCCCCTCGGAGCGGCGGACACCCCTTCGACGCGCACACGAGCGCAAAATGGATGCGGGGCTCGGAAAAGTCTTTTCGGAGCGTTTCGTGTTCGATGTCGTTGAGGCTTATGGTCCGGCCGTCCCGGAGCCGCTTCAGCGGAATGAACTCCTTGTTGAAGACGCTCGAGAACCACCCCCCGAGGTCTTTGATGCTGTTCACCGGGTAATGATCGACGATGAGCTTGACCGTGTACGCGTTGTAGGCGTTCAGCCAGAAGGCGATCTTCCGTTCCTCCGACCACGATTCGTACGTCGCGCGATCGACGGCCTCGAGCGCCGACAAGTAAGCCTTGAGGGCGGACGGATGCTTCTGAATGGCCGCGTAGTCCACGCGACCGTCCTTCACGTGCTCCTTCAGGACTTTGTCCCAAAGCGGATGAGAATGATCGAACTGCCTTGCCTGCGCCGCCCCCGCGGCGGCGGGCGGCGTCGCCAGGGTGAGCATGGCCAGAAACGCGACCGACCGGCTCATGCCCGGATAACGAAGAGACATACGGTTCTATTCCGGGCTTCCTTGAAGGAATAACGACTCAGGCGGGGACGTTCTCCTGAATGCAGGCTCAAAGGAGGCACCACGATGATCATTTTCATTCTTAGCGCTTTTTCGGCCGTCCTGTTGATGTTCTGGGATCGATACCCTCTCCTCTCTTCGCCACGCGACCCTGGAACGTTCGACCGTCGAAAAGCGTGATTTCGACCAAATCGTGATCGCCCACCACGTGCCGGTTCGTCACAACCAAGCCGCGCGCGTCGATGACGGCGCCGCTGCCGAGGCTCTCGGGGGTCGCGATCCGTACCACGCCCCCCTTGACCGAGGCGTACATGCGACAGATCGGGCAGAGGTCAGGCGAATGCGTCGGTTCATGCGTTCGTGAACGCGGAACGGAAATGCACGCCACCAGGGGTGACAAGATCAATGGTCCGCGAGACGGACTCACCATGACGGCGTTTCTCATACCGTCCCTTCTGGAGGCGCTCTCCGCGCTGGCGATGCCTCAGCAGGAGTCGCCCCGAAGCGCCGTTCCGGTGAATCAGGCCATCGAATGGTCGATGGACTTCGAGGAGACGCCGTCCGAGCCAATCGTTTGCGCCGACCGGTGGTCGCGGCGTTCTTCGCTTCCTGGTGCCCATCCTGCCGAAAGTTCTCGATATCTCATCCTCGCAATTTGAGGCTGTCGTGGTCGGCGGCGACAAGCCGGACGTGCTGGAGTTTTTCGCGCCATGGTGCGGTCCTTGCAAGGCATTCGCTCCTTGGGATGCGGAGAGCCGGGCGGATCGGTCGAGTTCTCTCGGGCTTTCTCATCCTCATGACGCAGGAATACCTTCGTCGTCGAGTGCGTTAGAGGGTTAGAGGGTTGGAAGTCAGGAGGAGCTTATGAAATGGATGTTCTTGTTCGCCCTGCTTCAGCAGGATGGCATCGCATGGCAGAAGGACCATGACGCGGCGCTGGCCAAGGCCAAGGCGGAGAAAAAAATCGCCCTCGTCCACTTCTGGGCGGAATGGTGAGGCTACTGCAAGCGCATGGAGGCGGTGACGTTCTCCAACGGCGACGTGATCAAGGTTTCCAACGCGGGCTTTATCAACATCAAGATCGACGCGGACCGCAACGGGAAGCTTTGGAAGGAAAAGTATCGCGGTGAGGGGTTGCCGACGACCTTCGCCGTAAGCGGAGACGGCGAGATTCTTTCCCGGATCGTGGGATTCCATGATGCCGCAACTTATCTGAATCTTCTGAAGGCACTCCCAGCGCGAGTCAGGGCGCTTCAGGATGCCAGGGCAGCGGCCGCCAAAAGCCCTGACGATCCTGCGGCGCAACTCGCGCTGGCCAAGGCCTGGAACGACCTGGACAACGACGATGAGACAGCGCCGGTCCTGGAACGGGTCATGGGCCAACTCAAGGGAAAAGACGACGAGACCTCGCGCGGGCAGCTTGCCGTCGCGGCGGCGGACATGGCCCAATTGCGCTACCGGCAGGAGCGGTGGGCGGACGTCATTAGCGCCGCCGGACTGTACGAAAAGACGGACCCCGAGAATAAAAAGGGGCGCGCGGACGAGCTGGTTCCGATCGTCGCCGTCGCCATCCTTGAAGGAGAGCAGAACGCGGATAAAGCCTTGGCGGCGCTCCGCGACGGCATGAAGAAGTACCCCCAGTCCGCACGGATGGATCAGATGATGTACTTCGAAGGAGCACTCGTCCATCAGAAGGGCGACCACGACAAGGCGGTCGAGATCTGGAAGAAGACGGCGGAAAAGTTTCCCGATTCGCCGTGGGGGAAAGCGGCGAAGCGCGCGATGGAGCACCAGCATTGAGGCCGGCGATGAAACTTCTGACGCTCTGGTTCCTGGTTCTTGCTCAGGACAAGCCGGCCGTAAAGATCGCGGCGGTTGCCCCGGAAAAGGACCAAATCAAGATCGGGGAAACGGTGCGGGTCGCCTTCGACCTGGAGATACCGCCCGAATGGCATATTTATCCGGCCCAAAAACCTCTTTTCGGCAAACCGACGATATTCACGTTCGACGGCGGGGTGACCGCGGGAAAGATCGAGGAGCCGGAGCCGAAGGTGCACAAGGACGAGATCCTCGAATACGACTACCACGAGGGTCGCGTCAGGATGGTGGTCCCCATGGTCCTCCGGCCCGGCCCCACGCCGGGGCCTTTCGAGGTGAAAGGTCGAATCGACTACCAGATTTGCGATCCGAACACCTGCATCGACAACTCCACGCCCTTTTCGTTCCCCGTCACGGTGCTTGAAGGTAAGGTCACGCCGACGGTGCCCATGGAATCGGAATTTGATCAACACGGTTTCGGCGGCCTCATCCTCCTGGGCATGCTCGGCGGTCTCGTGTCCCTGATGATGCCGTGCACCTACCCGCTCATCCCGATAACGCTGACGTATTTCGTCAAGCAGGCGGCGGGCTCCCGCTCGCACGGAATGATGCTCTCGACGGCGTACGCGACGGGGATCATCGCCACGTTCACGGGCCTCGGCTTCCTGCTGACACTTATTCTCGGCGCCGGCGGAGCGCGTCTCTTCGCGGCCAATCCTTGGGTGAACATCGCCGTCGGGGCGCTCTTTCTCTGGTTCGGCGGATCGCTCTTCGGATGGTATGAGATTCGGCTGCCGTTCGGACTGGGATCCAAGCTGGTGGGCGGGCGACGCACCGGCGTGGGAGGAGCGTTCATCTTAGGGCTCCTTTTCGCCGTCGTCACGTTCACCTGCACGATTCCCATCGCCGCGACGATCCTTTCGATCGCGGCGGGACAGCATCGGCTCGCGGCGTTGATCGCCATGCTCTTCTATTCCGCGACCATGGCGGCGCCTTTCTTCGTCATGGGCCTCTTCCCGGGGATGATCAAGGAAGTCCCCAAAAGCGGCGGCTGGCTTCATACGGTGAAAGTTTCGATGGCGTGGGTCGAGCTGGCGCTGGCGCTCTTCTATTTCTCCAAGGCCGACCAATCGTGGGAAATCGGGGTTCTCAGCCGGCCCGTGATGCTGGCGGTCTGGGCAACCGCATGCGCCGTGGTAGCGATCTATCTTCTGGGCCTCTTCCGCGCGAGGCCGAGGTTGATGCGCAGCGTCTTTGCCCTCGTCTTTCTCGGCTTTGGAGCCTTCATGGCCTACGGCTATACCGGGAAACCTCTCGGTCTCTTCGAGATCGTCGTCCCTCCGCCGACGATTCACGGCACGACGCTTCCGGAGGCGCTCAAGGAAGCGAAGAAGCTCAACAAGCCCTTGTTCGTCGAGTTCACGGGCGTCACGTGAACGAACTGCCTGGCGAACCGCGGGACGGTTCTGGTCGCTCCTGAGGTCAAGGAGCACCTCAAGCACTACTACGTGGCCGAACTCTGGACGGATCGCCAGAATCCCATGGATCGCGAGAACAACAAGCTCCTGAACGAGAAATATGGAGGGGCGTTGCCTTTGTACGTGCTCATGACGCCGCACGGCGAGGAGATCGCTCGCATCGGAGGGCGCCCTTCCGTCGCCGAATTCGTGCATTTTTTAAAGAAAGGATTGTGACGCTCGCACCTTGATGGCGCTCGCTTGTGGAATTCCGGCTCGGCGGCCGGAGGTCGCCGAGCCGGAATTCCAAGGTGGGAAGAGGAGATCGGCCGTGGATCGATATGACGTGATCGTGATCGGAGGAGGGCCTGCGGGAACGACCGCAGCGCTTTATACCTCCCGCTCGAACTTGAAGACGCTGGTAATCGATAAGTCGGTCGCTTCCGGTGCGCTCGGCATCACCAGCCAGATCGCCAACTTCCCCGGAATTCCCGAGGTCATTTCGGGCGAGGAACTGGTCAAGCGCATGTGGAAACAGGCGGAACTTTACGGAGCCACTTTCAAAAAGGCCCGCGTGGTCGGCGTCGAGGTCGGTGATCCAAAGATCGTGACCACCGCCGAGGCCGAGCAATTCGAAGCTCGGGCGCTCATCGTGGCGACCGGAGCGATGGGCCGGACGAAGACTCTTGCCGGAGAGGACACGTTCCTGGGCCGGGGCGTGTCCTACTGCGCCACGTGCGACGGCGCCTTCTTCAAGGACAAGGACGTGGCGCTTCTCGGTCACAACGCCGAAGCGGTGGATGAGGCGCTGTTCCTGACGCGCTTCGTGAAGACCCTCTTCGTCGTGACGCCCAAGCCGAACCTACAGGCGCCCGAGGATCAGGTCCGGTCACTGCTGTCGAAACCACAGGTCAAGCCGATGTTCGGTCGCAGAGCGGTCGAGGTCGTGGGTGACGGGACCGTGGCGGGTCTGAAGCTCGAACCCGGCGAGGTGCTTCCCGTCCGAGGCGTCTTTGTGTTTACCCAGGGGAACCGGCCCATCGTGGATTACCTGAAGGAACAGGTGGAGGTCACCGAAAACGGCTGCGTTCCCGCGAGCGCGCGCATGGAGACGCCCATTCCGGGAGTGTTCGCGTGCGGCGACATCCTTTGCAATGAAGTTCAGCAGGCGGTGGTGGCCTCCGCCCAGGGGTGCATCGCCGCGTTGTCGGCCGACCGGTTCCTGAACAAGCGCAAGGCGTTCGTGAAAGACTATCGATAGGAAGCTTAACCCAAAGGAGGGAACATGCGGACTCTGCTGAAGCGCGCGGCGCTGGTGCTCGTGGTCGCTTTCGCGGTCGGATGGGTGGTCGGCTGCGAAAACGGCCGGCCTACGTCGGCGCCGTCCGCGCCGGCATCCGGAGAGGTGACGTACAAGTGCACCGGGTGCGCCAAGACGGAGAACGTCGCTTCCTCGGCGACGGCCCCAAGCTGCTGAGGGGCCCCGATGGTCAAGCAGTAGCGTGCCTACTGCCGGGCCTCGGCGAGGCGTGTGCTTCGCCGGGGCCCGAACCTCAAGGGGTTTATCAGTCGAGGAGCGTGACGTCGTGCGCCATTGGATCCTGAAGGGAGCGTTGCTCACCTTGCTGATTGGGATTGTGGCCTGGATCTTCATCGGTCCGCGCACCGCTGGCCCTCCCCCCTCTCAGGCCCTGGATCCGCTGGAAGCCCAGCCGGCGCCCGACGTTCGGCTCGCCACGCTTGATGGAGGAGAGATCTCGCTCGCCGACCTTCGAGACAACGTGGTCTTGCTCGACTTCTGGGCGACCTGGTGCCCCCCTTGCCGGGAGATGATCCCGATCCTACAAACGTTGCATTACGAATACCAAAGCCGGGGATTGGCTGTGGTCGGCGTGGCTCTGGACCAAGAAGGACCTGCTGTCGTCAGGCCATTCGTCCGGAAGTTCGGCGTCCAGTACCAAATCGCGATGCCGAACCCGAGCCTCCTGGAGGCTTTCGGTCCGATCCACGCGATCCCCGTCCTGGTTGTGCTCGACCGGAACGGTCGGATCCGCCAGCGGCTGATCGGCGTCCATTCGCGGGAGGATCTTGAGGCGCTCGTCGTAGCCCTTCTGGCGGAAGAAAAGAGTTCGAAGGAAACAATCCCATGAAGCCAAAGTCGTGGTGGCTTCTCCCGACCATGCTCTTGTGGGGAATCGGGGCGCGATGCGGACAAACACCAGAGGCCCAACACGGCAATACCGGGTTGGGAGAAAGCCCGCATCAGAAAGTTCCCCACGAATCCGCCGCGCCGCCCTTCCAGGAAAGCGCCGAACTCTACTGGCCGCAATGGCGCGGTCCGCTTGGGATCGGCGTCGCGCCTCACGCCGACCCGCCGCTGGAATGGAGCGAGCGCGAGAACATCCGATGGAAAATCCCGCTGCCTGGCAAGGGACATTCAACGCCGGTGGTCTGGGGTGATCGCGTGTTCATCACGGCCGCCGTCCCGATCGGAGAGGCCGTTCCGCCTCCCGCCGGCTCCCGTCCCGGCGATCACGATAACGAGACGGCGGTGCGCCGCCAGAAATTCGTGGTTCTGGCCGTCCACCGTCGGAACGGACGCGTCATCTGGGAAAAGGCCGTGCGAGAAAATACGCCGCACGAGGGAGGGCATGAAACCGGGAGCTACGCGTCCCCGTCTCCGGTAACGGATGGAGAGCGCGTGTATGCCTTTTTTGGATCTCAGGGTCTTTACTGTCTCGATTGGAGCGGCGACCTCGTGTGGGAGAAAGACCTCGGCGATATGCACACAAAGCACGGCCATGGCGAGGGAAGCTCGCCTGCGCTTTACGGTGACACGCTCATCGTCAACTGGGATCATGAAGGCCCGTCATTCGTGGTCGCTCTGGATAAACGAACGGGGACGCAACGCTGGAAAGTGGATCGCGATGAAGTTTCGTCGTGGTCGACACCCCTGGTGGTGAAGCACAATGGCAGGCCGCAAGTCATCGTCAGCGCCACCCGGCGGGTTCGAGGTTACGATCTGGGCACCGGAGAGGTTCTTTGGGAATGCGGCGGGCTCTCGCACAACGTCGTGGCCTCGCCGGTTTCAGCCGATGGATTGGTGCTTGCGGGCAGCAGCTACGAAAAGCGGGCCATGCTGGCCATACGCCTGGAGGGAGCGAAGGGCGACATTACAGGAACCGACCATGTAGCCTGGTCCCTCGATCGCCATACGCCGTACGTGCCGTCTCCGCTGCTCTACGATGGGAAACTGTATTTCTTCAAGCACTACCAGGGGATCTTGTCGTGTTTGAACGCCAAGACCGGCCAAGCGGAGTATGGGCCGGTTCGGCTCCCGGGCATCCGCGACGTGTACGCGTCACCCGTCGGCGCCGCCGGGCGGGTTTATATCACGGCTCGCGACGGCGTCACGCTGGTGATCAAACACGGCACGGCCATCGAGGTGTTGGCCGCCAACCGGCTCGACGACGTCTTCAACGCTTCGCCCGCCATGGTGGGCCAAGATCTCTTCCTGCGCGGGGAGCGAAATCTATACTGCATCGCGGAAAACTGACGCACCCGGTCGCTTACGGAATATTCTGGGCGGTCTTCAGGAGAAACGTACGTGATGAAGATGCTCATCTTGCTCATGGGTCTCTTGGCTCAGGATCTAGAGGCTGACTATGAAAAGCACGCCCACCGGGCCGTGCCGCGCGATGCGTTTCCTGTCCTCCATGACCCGAAGCTGGTGCCGGCGGCGGAGGCGAGCGACGTGCGCGATTCCGACGTCGTCATCGGCGTCATGGTCGGCACCGAGGCCAAAGCCTACCCTATCGCCGTCATGGGGTCTCACGAACTGGCCAACGACAACTGCGGACGGGAACCTATTGCCGTCTCCTGGTGACCGCTGTGTCAAACGGCTATCGTGTATAGCCGGCGCCTCGACGGGCGCACCCTCACTTTCGGACACGAGGGCATACTCTACAAGAACTCCTTCGTCATGTACGACAAGGAAACCAAGTCGCTCTGGATCCACACGCTCGGCGAAGCCGTAAAGGGCCCCCTCAAAGGAAAGCAGCTCGAGTTCATTCCCAGCTTCATCACCACGTGGAAGGCGTGGCGAACGAAGCACCCCGAGACTCTCGTACTCACGGGACGTCGCGCGCGAGGCATGATGGGCGCCTTCAACTTAGGAAGGAATCCGGACCGCTATGGTCTGTCCGTCGGCCAGGGACGAGAGACAAAGCTCTATCCGTACTCGCTTCTCCACAAAAGGAAAGTCATTCACGATGACTTTGAGGGCAAGAAAATCGTCGTCGCCATCGATGCGGACACGATGACGGCCCGCGCTTTCGAGTGCGGCGATCGCAAGTTCCGGTGGAGCAATGGAACGTTCGAGGATGAAACGGGAAAGGCATGGGACCTGCTTCAGGGCGCTATGGAGGACGAGCGCCTTCGTCCTCTTCCCGCGACGCCGTGGCTGATCGAGCGTTGGCGCGCATTCTATCCCGGCGGCGCCGAATACGAGTCCGAGTAGCTCATCTTTAGAGAGGCCGAAGCTGCTGTTTTGCGCTCAGGAATGAGATGGCGATGACGTGAGTCATCATTCAACGATGAAGAAGCCGGACGATTCTTGAGACGGACGCACTCGCCACGAAGACACATCGGAGGAGCAGACATGGCCTGGATCGCGCAGCCGGATGCCGGGGATTCCATCTTTGACGCCTATCGCCGCGCGTACGGCATCGACCATATCGTTCAGGTTCACGGCGGCGCGCCGGAGGCCATGAAAGCGCATATGGACCTCTATCGGACGCTCATGTTCGGCTCCTTCGAGTTGTCCCGCGCACAACGGGAGATGATTGCGGTAACGGTCTCGGAACTGAACCATTGCCATTACTGAATCCAGCACCATGGAGCGGCGCTCCAAAAAGCCGGCGGGACTCCGGAGACGGTCCAGGACGTGGCCATACGCGCGTACGCTTCGAAACTAACGCGCTCTCCCGCCGCCATGGAACCGCGGGACATTGAGAACCTCAGATCCGCGGGCTTGAGCGACAGGCAGATTCTAGAAGTGGCGCTCATCACGGCTTACTTCTCCTTCGTGAACCGGATCGCGCAGGGGCTGGGCGTTGAATTGGAAGGATATTGGAAAGGACGGATCCAACCCTGAAGGCATCATCCCGTCAAATCCGCGCGCGCTTCAAGGTCTCGCGGACAAGCTTGGTCAACTTCGGCTCCGCCGCTCGAGCCGTGGCGATGATCTCGGGGACGTTCACCGGCAGAAGCGCATCCGGATCGCACAAATCCGTCACGATGCCGGCGCCCAGGACGCGAAGCCCGGAATGGACCGCCACGATGACCTCGGGCACGGTGGACATACCGACCACGTCCGCGCCGATCGTCCGCAGGAAGCGATACTCCGCCCGCGTTTCCAGGCTGGGACCCGGGACGGCTGCATAGATGGCGTGATGCGCCCGAAGGGCCATGCCCTTCGCCACCGCATCCGCCGCCTCCAGTAATTCCGGATCATAGGGACGAGCCATGTCGGGAAAGCGGGGTCCCAGGGCATCGTCGTTCGGCCCGACGAGGGGATTGAATCCCATGAGATTGATGTGATCGTCGATCAGCACCAGGTCACCGCGCTGATATCGGGAATTCATGGCGCCGCAAATGTTCGAGAGCACCACCGCTCGGACTCCCAAGGCACGGAGGACTCGAATGGGGAACGTAATCTGCTCCGGAGTGTAGCCCTCGTAGGCATGGAAGCGCCCTTCAAGCACGACCACGGGCTTTCCGTCCAACCGCCCGAAGACCATTTCGCTGCGATGCTCAAGTCCGGTCGCGCGCGCGAAGTGTGGAATGGCTTCATAGGGTAGACTGGTTTCGCGCACCACGGCGGCCGACAGCTCGGAGAGCCCGGTGCCCAGAACGATCCCGACTTCCGGAGTCATCGGACTCTTCTGTCGTACCATCGCTACGGCGTCTTCGATCTTGCGTCTCAGTTCCATGTCGTGCTCATCCAGGCTGAACGCGTTCGCAGGGGTTGAATCCTATAACAGCGGCCTAAGGTGCGTCATTCCCGGGAGCAGCTCGGGAATGGAACGGGCCCGCCGTCTGTTCATCTCGTAGGTGCAGGATACAGTCCAACAGATCGAGCCCGAAGCGAAAGGCCGCCGTCGCGCGTCCCGACTTCGGTTGGCCGGTTTGCTTGTCTTGATCGCGGGAAGCGTGGCCGCCGTGCTCCTGTTTCCCGTCAAAGACTTTCTCCAGTCTTTCTTGCAATGGGTTCGGGACGTCGGCTTCTGGGGACCGGCGGTGCTGGGACTCGTGTACGTCCTGTGCACGGTTCTGTTCGTGCCGGGGTCGATCCTGACGGCCGGGTCCGGATTCGCTTTCGGGCTCGTGACAGGGACGCTCACGGCCGTCGTTGCCAGCAACCTCGGAGCCGGCATTGCGTTCATGCTCGGGCGCACGCTGGCGCGAGGCTGGATTGAAACGCGCGTCGCCGGCAATCCCAAATTTCAAGCCTTGGATGAAGCTCTTGGAGCCCAAGGATTCAAGATCGTGCTCCTGACCCGCCTGTCGCCTGCATTTCCGTTCAACTTTCTCAATTACGCCTTTGGGGTCACCCGGGTGCGTTTTCGAGACTATCTGGTCGGCTCGCTGATCGGGATGTTTCCCGGAACCCTGATGTACGTCTACCTGGGTTCCGCCGTAAAGAGTGTGACCGAGATCGCGACGGGAGAAATGGAAGGCGGGGTAGCGCAGAAGATCCTCTTCGTCGTCGGACTGCTGGCCACCATAGTCGTTACCCTGCTCGTGACCCGACTCGCCCGAAAGGCGTTGAGCAGGGTCGCTGCCCAATCGCCTCAATCTACAGACGCCCAAGCTGAAGAAAAGGAGAAAGGGATGACACTCTCGGTCCAAGTCTTGCCGGACGATCCGTACAACCGCACCTTGGTCTCGCGCGTTCACCCCCCGTCTTGGGAGAATCCAGAACCGTCGTCCCGATACAACTTGGTGGTCATCGGCGCCGGAACCGCCGGGCTTGTCTCGGCGGCGGGGGCCGCCGGGTTGGGAGCTAAAGTGGCGCTCGTCGAAAAGCATCTGATGGGCGGCGACTGCCTCAACTATGGCTGTGTTCCTTCGAAAGCGCTCCTTCGCGTGGCCCGGAGCGTGGCGGCTGTCCGCGAAGCGGGGGAGTTTGGCGTGCGGGTGCCTGCGGGATGGCGGGTGGAGTTTCCCGCCGTCATGGATCGGATTCGGCGGTTGAGGGCCGAGATCAGCCCCCATGATTCCGCCGTCCGGTTTCAAAGTTTGGGGATAGACGTCTTCTTCGGAACGGCGCGCTTCGCCGCCGCCGATGCCATCGACGTGGGTGGCCAAACGCTTCGGTTCAGCCGGGCGGTCATCGCCACCGGGGCGCGAGCGGCGAGCCTCTCGATTCCGGGCCTGAATGAAGCCGATTATCTCACGAACGAAACCGTCTTCTCTCTGACGGAGCTTCCACGCCGTCTCGCCGTCGTTGGCGCGGGTCCGATCGGGTGCGAGCTATCGCAGGCGTTCGCGCGGTTCGGTGCCAAGGTGTGGCTGCTGCAGTCCGGTTCGCACGTCCTCCGCCGCGAGGATCCGGATGCGGCTCGGATCGTTCAGGATGCGCTGCTGCGGGACGGCGTCGAGTTGATCGTCAACTGTCGCGTCCAGGAAGTGCAGGCGCGGGACGGGGAGAAGAGGCTCATCCTCGAAACCGGCGGAGAACGCCGCGAGATCGCGGTGGACGCGATTCTGGCGGGCGTCGGCCGCGCGCCCAACGTCGAGGGACTCAACCTCGAAGCCGCGGGAATCGAATATGACAAGAACGGGGTCAAGGTCGACGATGCGCTCCGAACGACGAATCCGCGCGTCTTCGCCGCCGGGGACATCTGTTTTCCCTATAAGTTCACGCACGTGGCCGACGCCATGGCGCGCATCGTCATTCAGAACGCCCTCTTCAGCGGCCGGGCCAAAGCGTCGACCATCACGATTCCGTGGTGCACGTACACCGATCCGGAGATCGCGCACGTGGGTCTTTACGAGAAAGAAGCCCAGGAACGTGGCCTGCGGGTGCGGACGTTCGTGCAGGACCTGTCCGAGGTGGATCGGGCCGTCCTGGACGGAGACACTGAAGGCTTCGTTAAGGTGCATGTGCGGGAGGGAACGGATCAGATCCTCGGCGCGACGATCGTGGCCCGCCATGCCGGGGAACTTATCTCGGAGCTGACGCTGGCCATGACGGCCGGGGTGGGTCTCAAGTCGATAGCGAAGACCATCCACCCCTATCCGACCCAGGCCGAGGGAATCAAAAAAGTGGCCGACGCTTACAACCGGACACGACTGACGCCCTTCGTGAAGTGGCTGTTCGCGAAGTGGTTGTCTTGGCGCAGGTAAGAACGCGACCTTAGGAAAAACCGCACTTTGCACATCTGGTTGAACGCCCACGTACGGACGACGCCATCGTCCTGGAATCTCCGTGGCGACGTGATGGCTCGAGACGGGATGAACGCCAGCGGGCCGGCCCGCCGCATCCGCAGGCACAGATCGTAATCCTCCATCCGATCGAGAAGCCGGTACCCGCCGAGCCGTTCGAAGACGTCGCGCCGCACGAAGATCGACTGGTCGCCAAAGAACTTGCTCATCCACCGCGCTCGCAGATTGCGCCACAGGTCACCGAGCCGAAGGAGCGGATGCCGGCTGTCAAAGACCGTTTCGAAGCACCCTCCGATCGCGCCCCGGCGAACCGCTCGGCGAATCTTTTCCGCCGCCTCGGGCGGCAGCCGCGTGTCTGCATGAAGGAAGAGAAGAATATCGCCGGTCGCCGCCCGGGCGCCCGCGTTCATTTGCGAAGCTCGACCCTGGGACGCCGAAAGCACAAGAGCTCCCCGGCGGCGCGCCCGATCCGCCAGGCCGTCGCACGCGCCCCCGTCGACCACGATGCACTCACTGATTCGTCTTCAGATTTAAGGGGGCCGCGCCGCCGGCCCTGGGCGATACGCGAAGGGCACAGCATCCTCCGGATTAGCGATGGACCTGGACCCAGGCGGGCATGAGGAGGTCCAAGGG
>JACQVR010000126.1 GCA_016209705.1 Planctomycetota bacterium | reverse complement strand
CATCCCCTCGGAGCCACGGGCGCCCGCCTCCTGACGACGATGGTCTACGAGCTCGTCCGCCGCAAGGCCCGATACGGACTGACGGTGATGTGCATCGGCTTCGGCCAGGCGACGGCGACGATCCTCGAGCGTTGTTGAGCGACCATGGCGTGGCTCCGATGGTTCAAGGGGAGAAATAAGATGGCTCTCTTGAAGGGTAAAGTGGCGATCGTCACCGGCGCAGGCGGCGGTCTCGGACGGCAGCACGCCCTGGCGCTGGCCGCGCAGGGGGTGAAGGTGGTGGTGAACGACGTCGGCGGCGCGCGCGACGGGACAGGGTCGGGTCGGGCGATGGCCGACGGCGTCGTCGAGGAGATCCGCCGGACCGGCGGCGAGGCGGCGGCCAGCTACGACTCGGTTGCCGAGCCCGCCTCCGCCGAGAGAATCGTCCGGACCGCGCTGGACGCCTTCGGGCGGCTAGACATCCTGGTCAACAACGCGGGGATCCTCAGGGACAAGACGCTGATCAAGATGGATGACGACATGTGGCGAGCCGTCCTGTCGGTGCACCTGGACGGAACCTTCTACTGTGGACGGGCCGCCGCCCGGTTCATGAAGGAGGCCGGCGTCAAGGGAAGGATCATCAATACGACCTCGATCGCGGGCCTTAAGGGGAACTTCGGGCAGTCAAACTACGCCGCGGCCAAGGCCGGGATCGCGGGGCTGACGCGGGTCTGGGCTGAAGAGCTCGGCAAGCACGGCATCACCGTCAACGCCATCGCTCCCATCGCCCGGACGCGGATGACCGATGACCTCGAGACGGTTCCCGAGGAGTACAAGGCGGAGCTGGTCAGTCCGATGGTCATTTTCCTGGCTAGCGACCTTGCCGCCGAAGTGAACGGGAGGATCTTTGGGATCCACGGCCGGCAGCTCTTCGAGTACAAGACGGTCGCGACGGAAGGGATCCGGAAGGACACGGACTGGACGCCGGAAGAAATCGGCCGCTCCCTGGACAAGATCTCAGCCGAGGCCGCGCCGGTGCCGGCGGCGGGAGATTTGAACCGCGAACGCATCCTAAAGGCGTTCCAGCTCATGGCAAAGGCCTTCACGCCCGAAAAGGCGGGGGGCTGGAAGGCCAACTTCCAGTATTTCATCGACGGCGCCGACGACCACACCATCACCGTGGAAGACGGGAAGGTGACGATCCGGGTCGGGACACACGGCACACCGACGTGCAAGGTCCGGGTATCGGCCGCGACGCTGGCCGATATGATCGAGGGCAAGACGTCCGGGGTCAAGGCGTTCATGGCAGGAAAGATCAAGGCGGACAACCTCCAAGACATGATGAAGTTCTCGAAGGTTTTCGATTTCGACCGGGCCCGGGCCGCCGCCGAGGCCTCCGGGGCCGTTTCCGAAATCGATCTGGAGAGTTCATTCCGGCGACTTCCCGAGATCTTCCTGCCGGACAAGGCGAGCGCCTGGAACGGCAAGTTCGCCTTTGACGTCGAAGGGACGAAGGGCTGGACGGTGACGATCCAGAACAAGACCTGCGCTGTTTCGACCGGACGAGATCCTGCGCCCACGTGCCTGATCACGGGTGCGCCAGCCGTGCTGGCCGACCTGTTCACCGGCCGGCTCGACCTCTCCCGAGCGCGTTCGAGCGGGACGATCAAGGCTACCAATCCGATGGCCCTGCTCAAACTGGTGCAGTTCTTTGACTGGAAGCGTCCCGCTCCCGCGGCCGCTCCGAAGCGGGAAGGTTTGAGACCGGAACTTGCGGGCAAGAAATACCGCGCTTCGGCGGTGTGGATCCGTCCCGAGACGATACGGCAGTACGCCGCGGCGACGGACGACCCCAACCCGCGCTTCCGGGAGGGGATGGCCGTGCCGCCGGTCTTTCCGGTGACCCTGGTCAATGAGCTCTTCGAGCAGGTTCTGACGGACGACCACGGGGGCGACCTGAGCCGGATGGTCCACGGAGAACAGAGGATCCAGTTCCGCCGCCCACTGCGGCCCTGGGATCTGCTTGTGCCCCGCGCCGAGATCGCCGGCATCGAAGAGAAGGAGACGGGGCAGATCCTCCACGTCGACCAGATCCTGTATCGAGAGGGGGAGCCGGTCGTCGAGTTACGATCCTCCCTCTTCTTCCGATCGGGCTCCTCGAAGAAACCGGTCGAGTCGGGAGCCGAGCTCAAGGGGGAGTTCTCGCGAACGGTCGCGGTGCGCGCGGATCAACCGGTCCGGTACGCGGAGGCTTCCGGGGATTTCAACCCGATCCATATTGATCCCGCCGCGGCGCGAGCGGCAGGCTTGCCGGGCATAATCCTCCAGGGACTTTGCACGATGGCTTTCGCGGGCCAGGCGGTCGTGGAGGAGGCGCTCGGTGGGGATGCTACCCGACTGGAGGAGCTTTCGGTGCGGTTTCGCAAGCCGGTCCTCCCCGGCGACCGGCTGACGACCCGGGGAGCTTTTCTCGATCGGACGATGCTATCCTTTGTTACGGTCAACCAGGACGGGGTCGAGGTGATCGCGAACGGCCAAGCACGGGTTCACCCACCCGCTTGAGCGGGCGGAGGTCATGTCCCTTTTTCGCTCGAAAATGGCGGGATCCGCCGAAGGAGTCTAATTTTTTCGCACGCCTCCTCTCGATAAGGTGGGCTGCAAGGTGGTTCGTGAAGCGCCTCTTTCATCGACCCGAAACCGTCGGCGCTCAGGTCCCGATGTAGATACATTGATCATACGTGCACGCCTTCTCCACCACCTGTCCGCTCGCCAGCTTCAGGATGGCAACCGGCAGAGGAAGCGACGGTACACGGTATCGAGGCTCGAGCGTCTGCTTGAGCCTCACCGGTGCGAGGCGAGCAAGCTCCAACGGAACATTGACTATGACCAGATGAATGGCGATCGCTCTGGACATGCGTTCAATGCACTGGCGCGCTTTGTGGTCCACAATTCCCGATGGGCCTATAATGGCCACCCGTGTTCGTGGTCAAGAACCTGTTGCGGCGGCGGGTCCGGACGGCGCTGTCAGTGATGGGGGTCGCGATCGGGATCGCGGCCATCGTGGCGTTTTCGGCGATCGGCGACGGGTTTCAGGCAAGCCTCAGCACCTACTTCTCCGAGAGCCAGGCGCAGTTGGCGATTTTCTCCGGGAACGTCGCGGACATGGCGATGAGCCGCGTCACGCGGGAGCAGAAGGAGAGGGTGCTGGCGGTTCCGGGCGTGCTGGAGGTCTCGGAGGGTACGTTCTACGTGGCGGCGTCGGCCGGTCTGCGGGCCACCGGGTCGCTGCCGGCGCTGCTGCTTTTCGGTCGAGCACCGGGCACGCGGCTGATGCGGAAATACGACAACGGGGAGTTGCGGGGCCGGCTGCTGATGAAGGAGGACGAGATCCTCCTGGGTTTCCTCGCAGCGGAAAACCTCGGCAAAGAGCCGGGTGACACGTTGGATTTCCTGGAGCGCACGTTCACGGTGGCGGGGGTGTACAAGACGGGCGCCACGTGGGAGAACGGAGGTGCGGTCGTGCACAACGCCGTGATCCAGAAGCATCTTGCCATGGGCGACGCGTTCTCTCTGGGTTTCGTGTATCTCAAGGATCTGCGGCAGACCGAGCGGGTGCAGAACGACATTCTTAACGCGGTGCCGGGGCTGAGCGTCACGAAGGCCACGGAGGTGCCCGACTACTTCAGCGATCAGCTTCAGTACATCGATTGGTTCGTGTGGATCGTGTCGCTCGTGGCGGTGATCATCGGCGGGCTGGGCGTCCTCAACACGATGCTGATGAACGTGTCGGAGCGGGTGCGCGAGATCGGCACGCTGCGAGCGGTGGGGTGGAGCCGGCCGATGGTGCTGTGGCTGATCTTTTCGGAAGGGTTCCTGATCAGCGTGATCGGGGGCGTATTAGGGTTGGCGTGGGGGGTGGCGGGGGCGGAAATACTGGTGCACTTTGCGCCGAAGGGGTTTATCCACACGGTCTACACGGCGGAGATTTTCGGAAAGGCGGCGGTGGTCGCCGCGGTGCTCGGCGTCGTCGGGTCGCTCTACCCGGCGTTCCGGGCGAGCCGGCTCTCGCCCATCGAGGCGCTGAAGTACGAATGATCCGCACCGAGCAATTGGTCAAGACGTACGAGAACGGCGCGATCAAGGCGCTCCAAGGTGTCGACGTCGCGATCGCGAAGGGGGAGTTCGCCTGCATCATGGGGCCGTCGGGGTCGGGCAAGTCAACCTTTCTCAACATGATTGGGGCGCTAGACCGGCCGACGTCGGGCAGGGTGTGGCTGAACGGCCACGACCTGACGAACGTGCCGGACCTCGACCGCATCCGCGCGCGGGAGGTGGGCTTCGTCTTCCAACTGCACAATCTGATCCCGACACTGACGGCGGCGGAGAACGTGGAGATCCCGATGTTCGCGGTGGGGAGGGCGCGGGCAGAGCGGCAGAAGCGGGCGGCGGAACTGCTGGAATTGGTGGGGCTCACTCACCGGGCGAACTCGATCGCAGTGAAGCTGTCCGGTGGCGAGCGACAGCGGGTGTCGATCGCACGGGCGCTGGCGAACCGGCCGGGGGTAATTCTTGCGGACGAGCCGACGGGGGATCTGGACAGCGCGACGGGCAGGGAGATCATGAAGACGCTGGAGCAAATGCGGCGGGAGTCGGGGGCGACGCTAATAGTGGTAACGCATGATCTGGAAGTGGGGGAGCGGGCCGGGAGGTGGTTTCGGATGCGCGACGGACGGATGACGGAGGACGCGCGGTGAAGCGGTACGAGGCGGGGGACCCGTCCGGGTGACGCTGCCGGATTCATGGGTGCTGAACGAGGACGGGCATCGGCATGAACGGCGTTTTCAAGCCTTTCAGGAGCCTGCGAAATTCTCAATTGGTTCGCTATATCATGTTGTATTTGGCCGAGCGCGAGGGAGACGCCTCTTCTTCATGCCAGTGTGGCGTAGATCGTCTTGCGGTACACGCTCGACCTGTCCGTCAACAACGAGGCACTGGATCCGCGGCTGGCGATCGCCACCGGCGTGCTGCTGTGCGCGATCGAGGGGCGCCAAGGCTGACATGATCGCGGGCCTCGGCGTCGACGCTTGGCGTGGCGGCATGCGTTCCACCCTTCCTCGAATTTTGTATGATCGTTGCAAGAGTCATTTCAAGCCCGCCGGAGGAGCTGAACGATGCGCCAAGTATGGATTACGCGCCATGGAGAGCCGGAGGTGCTCCAAGTGAGAGAGAGTCCCGATCCCACGGCCGGCGCCGGCACGGTACGGGTGCGCGTGAAGGCGGCCGGCATCAATTTTGCCGACATCTTGGCACGCCTCGGACTCTACCCGGACGCGCCGAAACCTCCTGCCGTCGTCGGCTACGAGGTCAGCGGCGTGATTGACCAGGTTGGTCCAGAGGCGCGCCGGTTTCGCGAAGGCGACCGCGTCATTGGTGTCTGCAGGTTCGGCGGGTACAGCGATACGGTCGTCTTGCCCGAGACGGCCGTTTTCCCGCTCCCGCCGAAAATGTCCTTCAGCGAGGGCGCCGCCATCCCCGTGAACTATCTCACGGTCTACCAGATGCTTTTCGTCATGGGCTCGATCAAGAGCGGGGAACGCGTGCTGGTTCATTCGGCGGCGGGCGGCGTCGGACTCGCCGCGATAGACCTGTGCAGGATCGCGGGCGCCGAGGTGATCGGTACCGCATCCACGCCGAAGCATGAGAGATTACGCGAGCGCGGCGTGTCCCACGTCGTCGATTCCCGCGTTGAAGATTTCGAGTCCGCGGTGATGCGGATCACGGAGGGAAAAGGGGTTCACATCATTCTCGATCCCATAGGCGGCAAATCCTGGGCGAAAGGTCTCCGGTGTCTCGCTCCCACCGGCCGGCTCGTCACCTTCGGTTTCTCGAGCGCCGTCACAGGAAAGCGCCGCAGCGTGTTCGCGCTGGTGAAACGATTGGCACAGGTTCCCTGGCTCAAGTTTAATCCCTTGACGCTCATGAACGAGAACAAGGCCATCGTCGGCGTGAACCTCGGCCATATGTGGCACATGCAGGATGAGATGCGACGTTGGGGAGAGCAGATTTTGGGCTGGTACGAGGAAGGGAGGATGCATCCGACCGTCGACAAGGAGTTCCGATTCGAGGAGGCGCCGAAGGCGCACCACTACATCCAGGACCGCATGAACTTCGGCAAAGTCCTCCTCGTTTCGTAAGTCTTTCCCGGGTGACGCAGTCGGAAAAAATGACCTCTGCCACACGGGAATGAAAATTCGATCCGGGGAATAGGCTATCCGGCGGCTTCGTTCATGACGCGACCGCCGTGCCCCAGTAGTTGAAGGTCAAAGGCCGCGGGCCGGGCAGATACATCGTGCGCAGGTCCGTTGAACGTAGTCCCGCCTGATCCAGCAAGGCGGGAATGTCGCGGTTCAGGTGGCAGCCTCCGGCGAATTTCGACCATATCGGGGTGAGGCGATCCTGCCAGCGGCGGACCGAGGCATCCGGCGCCGCGCCGTGCTCGGCAAAGATCAGCTTGGCGCCCGGCGCGAGCACGCGGCGCACTTGCTTCAGCGCCGCCAGCGGATCCGGGATCGTGCAGAGCGAGTAGGTGACCAGCACGGTATCGAAGCTTCCGTCCGGGAACGGAATGCGTTCGGCCGACAGGCCCACCAGTTCCACGGCAAGGGAGGTGCTCTTGAGACGCTTGCGCGCGAAGCGATGCATCGCGAGGCCCGGGTCCAGCCCGACAATTTTCTCGATCCGGGCGGTATCGTAGTGCGGAAGGTTCAAGCCGGTGCCGATGCCGATCTCCAGAACGCGCCCACGGGCGAGCGGCACCACCTTTTGGCGTTGCCGGCGGACCGGCTTCTGACCGCAGGCGAGATCGATGAGGTACGGTAGCAGATGCCGCTCGTACCAGTTTCCTTGTTCGGCGCCCACTTGAACTCGCTCCCTTCATCACCGGGCAGGTGATCCACGTCAACGGGCAGATCGTACTTGCATACATCATCAAAGAATCGACTGGCCCAGCGCGGCGAGAATGAGCTCGATCGCCAGGATTGTGGTGCATGACTTCCGATCCCGCAACGGATTCAGTTCCACAACGTCCAGGGCGAGCATCTTTCCGGATTGGGCGAGCATCTCCACCGCGAGGCGCGCTTCTCGGTTCGTAAGGCCGCCCCGCGCGGGAGTATTCACGCCAGGCGCCACCGTCGGATCCAGAACATCGATATCGAGACTCACATGAATTCCAGCCGTTCCTTGACTCACGATTCCGATAGCTTCAGTCATGATTTGATGCAGACCAAATCGATCAAGAGGGGTATTTACTTAACTCAACCAACCACCATACATAGGGGTCTATTGCTCGGCGCATTCAGGGTACTGGAGAGACTGCGCGAAGGTCACCAATGGCCATTTTGGACGATTGGGGGGCCGCATTCACCCCACCACAGCTGGGAGCAAGTTGAGTCAAGTAAATAGCCCTTTCGATCAATCTCGTTCATGGTGAAAACCCGGACGCCGCTGCTCCGAACCAAATCCTTCTCGCGCGCATCCAGGTCCCGCACGCCGACCAGGACGCACCGGGATGGGTCTACCTTGGGTATAAACCCGCCAATGGATTTCAGCCCCTCATCACCCCGTCCGAGAATATGGGCCAGCGGCATGCCGTGCACCAAACCGCTCTCCGTCGTTTCCGGCGTATTCATGTCGCCGTGCGCATCCATCCACAGAAGACCCAGCTTCTGTCCTCGATCCCGCACAAAGCGAGCCGAGCCGGCTACGGAGCCCATGCCCAGAGAATGATCCCCGCCGAGCACCAGCGGAAAGCGTCCAGCCGTTAGAGCGGCGTGGACGATCTTGAACAAGTCTTCGCAAATCCTGCGAACCGCTCCACCGTACCGGCAATTCGCCGTTTCCCGTGGACAAGCGCCGAGTTGCGGAACCTTCAGATTTTCGTCGCCCGTCACGTCATGCCCCAACATTTGCAGACGGCCCGCCAGGCCTGCCTCGCGAAGAGCGGCCGGGCCTTGATCGGAACCGGGACGATCGACTCCCAAACTCAGCGGTACGCCGATCAAGTCAATCTTCCGTGATTTGACTTCAATGTTCGTTTGGATGTTCGTGCTCATCGGCCCGCCCCTGCGCTCAATTGCGCGACCCGTCGCGTCGCTTGAATCACCGCCTTCATCAGCGCAGGTCGCACTCCGCCGGATTCCAGTTCCAGGAGCCCTTCGATCGTACATCCGGCGGGCGTCGCGACCGCGTCGCGAAGTTTGGCGGGATGCTCTCGCGTTTCAAGCGCCATGCGGGCCGCGCCGAGCATGGTCTGGGCCGCCAACTCGGACGCGGTGGCGCGAGGCAATCCCACCGACACGCCTCCGGCCACGAGCGCCTCCAGCACCAGATACAGGAAGGCGGGACCGCTGCCCGAGAGCGCCGTGACGGCTTCCATCAAACGCTCTTCGACGATCAACGTCCGGCCCATCGCGCCGAACAGATTCCGGGCCGCCTCCAGATGTCCCGTCTGGGCATGCGAGCCCGCGGCCAGCGCGATCATGCCCGAACGTAAGAGGCACGGAGTATTCGGCATGGCGCGTACCACCGGCACCTCACCGCCAAGTCCCGCCTCCAGGGCTCGGATGGAGACGCCGGCGGCCGTGGAAATGAGGATCTGATCGGGAAGCACTTCTCCATGCAGGGAAGACAACACGTCCGCCATGACATGAGGTTTGACGCATACGAGAATGAGATCGGCTTCCCGCGCGGCGGCCCGGTTGTCCAGCGTGCCGCGGATGCCGTAGGTTCCAACCCGCGCCTCGATGGTTTCGCGATGGCGGGCCGTCGCGATCACCTGACGGCGATCCACGACGCCGGTTTCCAGAAGCACGCGAATGATGATCTCGCCCAGCTTGCCCGCGCCCAAGATGGCGAGAGTTTTATCTCGAAACATAAGAAGTCCATGAGTGAGGCCGGAGAATTTAGAAAGGCAAAGTCGGCGCCGTCGACGACGGCGTAGGAAGTGTTAAGGTCGCGGGTACCTGAGCGCGTTCACAAGGGAAACCATACTCGTAGGACTTCTTATTGTCAACTTCATCCGTATCCCGTGGCCATGCTCAAACCGAAGATGCGGATCTGAGCGCTTGGGAGATGAGCAGATGCAAAGAGATCGGGAGATGCGGATCTGGTGCTATCTCCCCATCTCCCCCCATCTCCCTATCTCCATAGGAACTTCAAGCTCGATGATGCATCCTCCTTCGCTCTCCTCGGGGAGGGGGCCCCGGTTCCCGGCCCGAGCAAAAAAAACTTTCATCCAGATAATAAACATGGTTAACTTAGTACGATCTCGAAGGGGCGTTCCCAGCAGGATGATCTACCTCAACAACGCTGCCACCACGTGGCCCAAGCCGGACGGCGTCTATGGCGCCGTGGAAGCGTGCCTGCGGGCGCCGGCCAGCCCCTCGCGAACCACGTCGAAGGAAGGCCGAGCGGCGGACGACCTCATGGATTCGAGTCGCCGCGAGGTCGCCGACTTTCTGGGCATCTCCGATCCGTCGCGGCTCGTCTTCCTGCCGGGCGCCACGTACGCGCTCAACCTGGCGATTCTCGGCTTGCCGTGGGAGGAAGGCGACGTCGCGATCATGGGCGCGCTGGAGCACCACGCGGTATCACGGCCGATCCGCAAACTGGCCCGCGAGCGCGGCGTTCGATTCCAGATCGCGCCGTACCGGCCCGATCTCCCCATCGATCTCGATTTCGTGGAACGGGTCCTCAAGTCCGGCCGGACGCGGCTCGTCGCTTGTACGATGGCGAGCAACGTCACCGGCGACATCTTTCCGATCGGCCCGGTGGCGCGCCTGGCGCACCGATACGGGGCGCTATGCCTGATCGACGCGTCGCAGGCGGCCGGCGTGTTGCCCGTGGATGTTCGCAGCTTGGAGCCGGACCTGCTGGCATTTCCCGGACACAAAGCGCTCTTCGGGCCGCCGGGAGTGGGAGGTCTCTATGTCGCCCGGCACGTCCGCCTGAACACGTTGGCCGAAGGGGGAACGGGAAAGGATTCGGGAAAGCACGAATTGTCCGGGACGCTTCCGTCCTCGTTCGAGGTCGGCACGCACAATCTTCCGGCGATCGCCGGACTGGCGGCGGGCGTACGATGGCTACGGGACACGGGAGTCGACATCGTCCGGGATCATGAACGAACCCTTTCGCGGATGCTGGTCGAAAGGGTGTCGTCCATCCCCGGGGCGACCTTGTACGGATCGAGAAGCGGCCATCATCGGACGGCGGTCCTCTCGATCCATTTGGAGGACTGGACCCCGGCGGACCTGGCCGGATGGCTCTCGGAGAAGCACGGCCTATGCACCCGGGCGGGCTTTCATTGCGCTCCACTTGCCCATGAAACGCTGGGGACGCTTTCTCAAGGAGGAAGCGTGCGCCTCAGTCCGGGTTTCTTCAACACGCCGGAGGAGATGGAAGTCGTCGGAGCCGCCCTCCACGAAGCGTCCCGGTTCGCGGCGGCCGCCTCTTCCGCTTGATCCAAATCAACGCCCTTGCGCTCTGCAAAACTCCACTTCGCCGCGACATTTCTCGCGATGGCCATGGAAAATTCCATGAGTCGCCATGCGCGCCGAGAGATGCCTCTGAAAAACTTTCTGGCAGAGGTATTGCTAAAGACAAGGCATGTCACGGGAAGTCGCTCCCGCCGGCGGGAGCTCGTTCGCCGCCCATCTGCGCCGGCGCTGGTTCGTCCCGGCGCTCCTCGTCTGGGTGGGTGTCTTCGGCATCTATGAGGTCCTGGAGCGGACCCTGCTTTCGGGGATGACGCCCGAGGGAACGTACATCCTCCACATCCTGCGGGGGACCGTGGCGTGCTTCCTGGCGGCGGCCATCGTGGCCGGACTCATCCTGCGGGACCGGTCGGCGCGGGAGCTTCCGACGCGGGACGAAAACGTCGCCGCCCGCGTGCGCTGGCTCATCCGACTGCGATGGATCGCCATCGCCGGCGTGATCGCGGCGATCCTGGCGGCGCGGTTCGGCTTCGGCCTTCTTTCGCGGCCCGCCGTGGTCGCGCTGAGCGTCATTGCCGGCCTCATGGCGTTGTACAACCTGGTCTTTCTCGCCGTCGTGCGCCGCATCCAGGCGCCCTGGGCGATCGCGTTCACGCAGATCTTCCTGGACCTGATCGCCCTGACGCTCTTGCTGTACTACTCGGGAGGAATCAACAATCCCTTCTTTTCCTTCTTCGTCTTCCACGTCATCATCGCGGGAATCCTGCTGCGGCGGAGCGAAGCGTACGTGATCGCGACGCTGGCCTCGGCGCTGTTTTGCGGGATGGTGGTCCTGGACCGCACGGGCCTCCTCCCCGTGCACCCCCTCGGGGTCTTCCCGTCATCGCCGCCGGGATATGCCTTAGGTCTTCTGATCGCGTTCGTGGCGACGACGTTCTTTTCGACGTACTTCATCACCACGATCATGTCCAACCTGCGGCGGACCACCCGCGAGCTGGCGCGCGAAAAAGCGAAATTGGAGGACATCGTTCAGGGCATCGGCGCCGGCCTCGTCGTCCTTGATCCCGACTTCAAGCTGGTCTGGATGAACGATCAGGCGATCCGCTGGTTCGGGGATCAACCTTCCGGCGTGCCGTGCGCGGAGATGATGTGGCAGGCGGCGGGGCGATGTCAGGGATGCGCCGGGGCGTGCTCGCGCTCCTGGTCCACGCCGCACCGGCTCAACGGACACCATTTCCTGGAGACGCACACGGTGGTTCGGGACGCGGACGGCCGGGTGGCCAACGTCCTCGTCCTGGTTCAAGAGACCACGGCGCAGAAGAAGATGGAGGAGCAGCTCGCGCAGGCGAGCAAGATGGCGGCGGTCGGCGGGCTGGCCTCCGGCATCGCCCACGAGCTGAACAATCCGCTGGCGTCAATCTCCGCCAGCGTCGGCTTCCTTAAAGAAGTGTGCGAGGAGCAGCGGCTGGAAGATCCGTTTCCCCGACACCTCAAGCGCGTCGAGGAGCACATCTTTCGCTGCAAGGACATCATCGACTCGCTCCTCGGATTCGCGCGCCGCGAGGAGACGGTCAAAGTTCCCATTGACGTGAGTGACGCGGTGCAGGAAGCGCTGCAACTCGCCGGCCAACGCCTCTCAGCTTGTACGAACATTCCGTTGTCGCTGCCGCGGGCGATCGCGAATCCGCGCTTCGTTCAGCAGATCCTCATCAATCTGTTGCGGAACGCGCGCGAGGCCGCCGGGGCTGGGGGAAGGGTCGAGGTGTCCGCCGACGCCGCCGACGGCGGGATCCGACTCGCCGTGAAAGACGACGGCCCGGGCATCGCCCCCGACGTTTTGCCGCGCATCTTCGAGCCGTTCTTCACCACCAAGCCGGTGGGGCAGGGCACCGGGCTGGGACTCTTTCTCAGCCATCGCATGGCCGAGGCGATGGGAGGGCGCATCGACGTGCACAGCGAACCCGGCGGTGGAAGCACGTTCACCCTGACGCTCAAGCAAGCCCAAGGAGATTCATCCCCATGGCCCGCCGCGTGCGCATGTTGATCGTGGACGACGAGGTCGACTTCCGCAACACGATGAGGGAGCGGTTCGAGCGGAAGAACTTCGAGGTGGAGACGGCTCCGGACGCCCCGGTGGCGCTGAACCTCCTGGACCGCGCCTTCGACGTGGCGCTCGTGGACATTCGCATGCCGGGCATGGACGGCATGACCCTCCTGCGGCAAGCCAAGGACCGGTGTCCCTTGCTGGAAGTCATCATGATCACCGGCCAGGGGCGCATCGAGGCCGCCGTCGAAGCGGTCAAGAGCGGCGCGTACGGTTATCTCACCAAACCCGTGCGGACGTCGGAGCTGGACGCGGCGATCGATCGCGCGCTGGAACACGCGGCGCTGTCGCGCGACCGGCGCGTGCGGGACCAGGAATGGTCGCGCCGCCGGATGCTGGACGACTTCATCTACGGGAGTCCCGAGATGAAGAGTCTCGAGGAGACGGCGGCGCGGGTCGCGGCGACCGACGTCACCGTCCTTCTGGAAGGGGAGACGGGCGCGGGCAAGGAAGTCCTGGCGCAGCACATCCACCGGCGCAGTCCCCGCGCCGGCGGGCCGTTCGTGGTCCTGGATTGCGGGACGCTGGCCGGTTCGATCCTGGAGCGGGAGCTCTTCGGCCACGAGCGCGGCGCCTATACAGGAGCGGACGAGACGCGTCCGGGGCTGGTCTCGATCGCGGAAGGAGGGACGCTCCTGATCGACGAGATCGCGCACACCTCGCCGGAGGTCCAAGCCAAACTGTTGCGCCTCATCGAACGCGGCCGCTACCGGCGGTTGGGCAATCCCATGGAGATGTCCGCCGACGTGCGCCTCCTGGCGGCGACCAACCGCGATCTCCAGGAGAAGGTGAAAAGCGGGGAGTTCCGGGCGGATCTCTATCATCGCCTCAACGTGCTTCGCCTGCGCATTCCGCCGCTGCGGGCGCGCAAGGAAGACATCCTCTCCCTCGCGGCCTACTTTCTGGCGAAGCACGCTCCGACGCCGCTCGGCCCCAAGCGGCTCAGCCCGCAGGCGGAGGTGGCGATGATGGCCTATTCCTGGCCCGGCAACGTCCGCGAGCTGGGCAATGTCATCCAGAGAGCCTCCCTGATTTCCACCGGGGAGGAGATCGAGCCTTCGGAGCTTGGGATCGAAGACGCGGCGCTGGGCGCGGAGGGGCCGCTTTCGCTCTTGGCGGCGGAGCGAAAGCACATCGAGCATGTCCTGGGCATGACCAAGGGCGACATGGCCCGCGCCGCCGAGCTCCTGGGCATCACCGTGCGGCACCTCTACCGGAAGCTTCAGAAGCACAAGCTGGAGCGATAGAAGCGCGCTGTTCCCGAAAGGCCGCCTGTGCTATCGTCGAAGCATGCGCCGTCGTCCTTCGGATTCCCGCGCGATGGAACGGAATATCCGTCGAGTCCTGCGTCTCATGGATTACCTCTACGATCGATATCTGTCGAAAGGGAGAGACGGGTCCGGCGAGGAGTTCCGGCGCATCTCCAACATCTACCAGATGTTGGGCGTGGCATGGACCTATTACTCATTGAGCTGTCGTCATCGGAAAGGTGAGAGGAAACCCCGCCGATTGAGGGCGGCTGGTGACGGCCATCGCGATGACCGTGCCCGATCGCTCGTTGAAAATCTCCCGGCTGAGGATCAGAACCGGTCTGCGACCGGCCTGCTCTCGACCGCGGACCGGCTCCAGATCGGCCCAGTAGATGTCGCCCCTTAGAAGTCGGGCCATGCCTCGCCCGCCAGCCTTTCGTCGGCCAGTTCGCGCTCCGCGTTCACGTCGAGCTTGGCGAGTTCTTCGGCCAAACGGGTCCGCTTCCAGCGCTCCGCCTTTTCGCGGAGGGCCGCCTGGATGGCTTGGCTGCGATTGGGATATCGCCCCTGCTTGACCCAGCGATCGACCATGCGCAGGAGCCGCTCTTCGAGCGTGATGGCCACTTTCGCGGCACCCATGGCGTTTACTCCGGTATTCTCTTTTTTCATACCCGACAGGAGCGGTCAAGCGGCCGAACCGCCGAAAGAGAACTCCGCCGGCGCCTTCGCGTCGCCGCGCTGGGGACCATGGACTTCATCCCAGCGACCAATCGGTCTCTCCCTGGACCCCTCGATTGACCGATCGGTCCCACGCACCCTCACCGGCGCTTCGTCCGACGTGTTTTCTCGCGGCACGCGGATTGCTTTCTATGGATGGCGATGGACCTGCAATTCGCGCCGCACCTGGTCGAAGCGGTGGTCCGCCATTTCGTGGATCGCGATCTGGCGGACGCGCGCGCGACTTACCTCCGCCTCTACAACGACCTGGTCCGGCTGAACCTGGACCGCGATCCTTCGCGGCAGGAGAGCCTCAACCGATACCTCTTCCTTTCCCTGGGCTTGGATCAGCCGATCGGCGCGGTCGCCGCCGAGTTTCCCGGCGTTTCCCAGGAAGTTCACGTGGGAACGGCGAGCCGGTCGGAGGGCTGCTTCCTCGTGCCGCCCCAGGGCGCGGTGCTGGTGCGCCTGCATCCCGCGCGGTTCGAAAACGCGGAACGGCTGACGCGGTTTCTGCGCAACGAATGGCGACATCTGGCCGACATGAAGGACCCCGCATTCGGATATCCCGAGGCGCCGCCGGATCTGGATCCGCCGTCCCGCGATCGCTACGCCCTCCTGTGGCACATCTACGTGGACGCGCGCACGGCGCGCGAGGGCCGCCAGCCCATGCGCGGCCGGGAGCAATGGAAAGAGGAGTTCGACCGCTACTGGGCTCACGTGGACGATCCGGGGTTGCGCGCGCGCGCATTCGAGCGCTTCTGGCAGGCCGAGGAGCTGACGCATCCGGAGCTGATCGACATGGGCCGCGATCCGCACCTCTTCATCCGGCGGTACGCGGGCGTCGCCGGTGACGGCCGCCTCGGAGGGCGCTGTCCGCTCTGCGGCTTTCCGACGTTTCACTGGGTTCTCAACGGTCGCCTGAAGGAGGCCGTGGCGGCGCGCATCCGCGCGGATTTCCGCCACTGGGACCCGTCCCAGGGGGCTTGCGAGCGGTGCGTGGAACTGTACGAGATTAGAGCCGGACTCTGGTAGGAGACCGTTCATGGATCTGTCTCGACGTCAATTCATGGGAGTCGGCGGCGCGGGATTCCTCGCCGCGTTGCCCGGAAGCGCCTTCGGCTTGAGGCTGTTTCAGTCCGCGGTGGACAATCCCCTGGCCCATTATCCCGACCGCGGATGGGAAAAGATCTATCGCGACCAGTACCGATACGATTCGACGTTCAGCTTCGTCTGCTCTCCCAACGACACGCACGCCTGCCGGCTCAAGGCCTTCGTGCGCAACGGCGTGGCGCTGCGGACCGAAGCGCCGTACGAGATGGGGCGGATCTCCGATCTCTACGGCAACAAGGCGACGTGGAACTGGGGCCCGCGGACGTGCAACAAGGGGTTCACGCTGCCGCGCCGCATCTACGGTCCCTATCGGCTGAAGTATCCCATCGTTCGCGCGGGATGGAAGCAATGGGCGGACGACGGTTTCCCCTATCTCACTCCCGCGCTTCGGTCCAAATACAAGTTCGACAGCCGCGGCAGCGACCGCTTCCTGCGCCTCGCCTGGCCTCAAGCTTTCGATTACCTGGCCAAGGGCCTCACGGCCATCGCCGCCATGTACAGCGGCCCCGACGGCGCGCGCCGCCTCAAAGAAGAGGGGTACGTGCCGGAAATGATCGAGGAGACGCACCAGGCGGGCACTCGAACGCTCAAGTTCCGCGGCGGCATGGGACTCCTGGGGGTCATCGGCAAGTACGGCATGTACCGTCTTTCGAACACGATGGCGCTTCTGGATACCCACGTTCGCGGCGTCTCGGAGCAGGACGCCCTCGGCGGCCGGATCTGGGACAATTACACCTGGCACGGAGATCAGGCGCCGGGGCATCCCTTCGTCCACGGCCTCCAGACTTCGGATGTCGATTTCAATCAGCTCCGCTTCGCCAAGCTGCACATCCAGACGGGCAAGAACCTCGTCGAAAACAAGATGACCGACTCCCACTGGTTCATCGAAATCATGGAGCGCGGCGGCAAGATCGTCACGATCGCGCCGGAGTATTCGCCGCCGGCGACGAAGGCGGACTACTGGATCCCGACGCGGCCGAACACCGACGCGGCGCTGTGGTTGGGGATTTCAAAACTCCTCATCGACGGCAAGCGGTACGACGAAACATTCCTGCGGGAGTTCACCGACTTCCCGCTGCTCGTGCGGACGGACACCTTGAAGCGCCTCAAGGCGAAGGACCTCGACGCCTCCCATGCGTGCCCCGCGCTGGACTACAGCACCTCGTATCAGGGGCTGACGAAAGAGCAGCACGCGCAAATCTGCTGCCCGGTGGTGTGGGATCGCCAGGCCGGCGGTCCGCGCGTCATCCACCGGGAGGAAATCGGCCATAATTTCAAAGTCGACTGCGCCCTCGAAGGACGCTTCAATGTCACCCTTGCCGACGGGCAGACCGTCGAGGTTCTCCCGCTCTTCGAGATGTACAAGGAGCACCTCAAGGACTACGACCTGGAGACCGTGCATGAAATCACCCACTCGCCCAAGGACCTGATCGAGCGGCTGGCGAACGACATCGCCACGATCAAGCCGGTGGCGATCCACGTGGGTGAGGGCATCAACCACTGGTTCCACGCCACGTTGATGAACCGGGCCGAGTACCTGCCCTTGATCCTGACCGGCAACATCGGCATTCCCGGTTCCGGTTGCCATACGTGGGCCGGCAACTACAAGGCCGCCAATTTCCAGGGCTCCCCCTGGACCGGCAAAGGATTCAAGTGCTGGATCGCGGAAGACCCCTTCCACCCGAATCTGGATCCCGCCGCCGATGGGAAGGACCTCAAGGTGCGCGGCACGTTCAAAGACGAAGCGGTGGCCTACTGGAATCACGGAGACAAGCCGCTCATCGTCGACACGCCGAAGTACGGCCGGAAATGTTTCACGGGCAAGACGGCCATGCCGACGCCCACGAAGTCGATCTTCTTCACGAACGTGAACCTGATCAACAACGCCAAGTGGGCGTACGAGATGATCAAGAACGTCGATCCGAAGATCAACCTGATCGTCTCCGTCGACATCGAGATGACGGCCTCCGTCGAATACGCCGATTTCGGCCTGCCCGCGAACTCCTGGATGGAATCCACGGCCTACGAGGTCACGTCCTCCTGCTCCAATCCCTTCCTCCAGATCTGGAAGGGCGGACTCAAGCCGCTGTACGACTCGAAGGACGACGTCAAGATCCTCGCCGGCGTGGCCGAGGCCCTCGGCCGGCTCCATGGGGACGGCCGGTTCGCCGATTACTGGAAGTTCGCCCTCGAGGGCCGGGAAGAAATCTACATTCAACGCCTCATGGATGCGTCCACCACGCTGCGCGGGTACTCCTTCAAGGACATCATGGACGGCAAGTACGGCGAGCCGGGCACGGCGCTCATGCTCTTCCGCACGTACCCGCGCGAAGCGTTCTGGGAGCAGATTCACGAAAGCCGTCCGTTCTACACCGATACGGGACGGCTCCATGCCTATTGCGACATCCCCGAGGCGATCGAGTACGGCGAAAACTTCGTGGTGCATCGGGAGGGCCCGGAAGCGACGCCATACCTCCCGAACGTGATCGTTTCCTCCAACCCATGGATTCGGCCTGAGGATTATGGCTTGGATCCGAACGACATGGACGCCGACGTCCGCCACGTGCGCAACATCAAGAAACCGTGGGCGGACGTGAAGCGGACGCAGAATCCGCTGTGGGCGAAAGGCTATCAGTTCTACTGCCTCACGCCCAAGACGCGGCATCGCGTCCACTCTCAGTGGAGCGCCTGCGACTGGAACCTGATCTGGGATTCGAACTTCGGGGATCCGTACCGTCACGACAAGCGGTCGCCGGGAGTGGGGGAGCACCAGCTCCACGTGAACCCTCAGGCTGCCAAGGATCTGGGGATCCGCGACGGCGACTACGTCTACGTTGATTCGAATCCCGCCGACCGCCCGTACGTCGGGGCGCGGCCGGACGACCCCTTCTACAAGGTCGCCCGCTGCATGCTGCGCGTGAAGTACAACCCGGCCTATCCCTACCACACGGTCATGATGAAGCACGCCCCGTACATCGCCACGGAGCGCTCCGTGAAAGCCCACGAGTCGCGTCCGGACGGCCGGGCGCTTTCCGAAGACACCGGCTACCAGGCCAATCTGCGCTACGGGTCGCAGCAGTCGATCACCCGCTCGTGGCTCATGCCCATGCATCAGACGGACAGCCTGTTCCACAAACAAAAGGTGTACATGGGCTTCCTGTTCGGCAGCGAAGCGGACAATCACGCGATCAACACGACGCCCAAGGAGACGCTGGTGAAGATCACGAAGGCAGAGAATGGAGGCCTCGCCGGCATCGGTCCCTGGAAGCACGGCCTGTCCGGGTTCGCTCCGGGCCAAGAGAGCGGCGACATGGAAAAGTTCCTCGGCGGCCGGTTCATCGAGGTGGACCATGGATAAACATTTCGAGGAAGACGATCCGATGGTCCTCAGCGGCGTGGCGCTCCCCGGCGATACCGAGGAGTCCATGGCGCTCGTGTTCATCGAGGAACTCATCAAGATGGGCGCGAGCGACGAGGCCGTCCTCGACGTCTTCCGCGAGCCGTTCTACGCGGCGGCCCATGCGGTGCTGAGGAATCATGGGGAGCCGTACCTTCGAGAGCGGATCGCCCGCACGCGCGCCCAATGGGGCGGGTTCCGCCATCGCGGCAAGGGCGCGGAGGTGGAGAATGCCTGAGGTCTACAACTGGCAGCTCGGCCGCACGATGTCCTATCCGTACGAGGGCACCTATCCCGACCGCCAGTTCGCCTTCGTCTTCAACATCAACCGCTGTCTCGGCTGCCAGACGTGCACGATGGCGTGCAAATCGACCTGGACCTTCTCGAAGGGCCAGGAATACATGTGGTGGAACAACGTCGAGACGAAGCCCTACGGCGGGTATCCCCACAACTGGGACGTGAAGATCCTGCGGTTGCTGGAGCAAGCCGATCCCGGCAACCAAGTCTGGGACGCCACGGAGCCGGGCCCGGCCAAACCTTACGGAACGTTCGACGGCAAGACGATCTTCGAGGCGGTGGAGAAGACCGCCGATCCGTCCGGCCAGAGGCGCGCGCTGGGATACATCCCCAGCGACGACGAGTGGCGCGGCCCCAACATGTATGAAGATACGTCCACCAAGTACGTGGCCGCGGACCGGTTGGGCATCAACACCGAAGGGGTGTGCCTTCCGGAACACAAGACGTGGTTCTTCTATCTCCAGCGCCTGTGCAATCACTGCACCTATCCCGCCTGCCTGGCGGCGTGCCCGAGACAGGCGATCTACAAGCGTCCGGAGGACGGCATCGTCCTCATCGACCAGGGCCGCTGCCGCGGCTATCGCAAGTGCGTCGAGGCCTGTCCCTACAAGAAGGCCATGTACCGGCCCACGACGCGCACGAGCGAGAAGTGCGTCGGCTGCTATCCCCGCATCGAAGGCAAGGACCCGCTTTCGAACGGCCGGCCGATGGAGACGCGCTGCATGGCGGCGTGCATCGGTCAGATCCGGCTCCAAGGACTGGTGAAGATGGGCCGCGACGGACGGTGGGCGGAAGATCGGCAGAACCCGCTCTATTACCTGGTCAACGTGGCCAAGGTCGCCTTGCCGCTGTACCCGCAGTTCGGCACGCAGCCCAACGGCTACTACATTCCTCCGCGATGGGTGCCGCGGCCGTACCTGCGCCAGATGTTCGGCCCGGGCGTGGATCATGCCATCGAGACGTACACCGTTCCCGACCGCGAACTCCTCGCGGTCCTTCAACTTTTTCGGAAGAGCCAGATCATCATCTTCCGCTACGAGATCGAGGAAGGTCCGAAAGTCTTCGAGACCACGGTCCATGGCAAGAAATTCGAAATGTACAACGACACGGTCATCGCCTTCGGGGCCGACGGGAAGGAAATCTTCCGCACCACGGTGGAGGAGCCTTTCATCACGCGTCCCGAGGAGCGCGTGGGGAGTCTATGATGAACACGGCGGATGTCTACGCGGCCTATGCGCGGCTCCTCCTTCCGCAGGAGGGAGATCCGGACCCGGCGGAGACGCTGCGCGCGCTCCCCGACGGAGAGGAGCTGGGAAAGCTGCGGCCCCGAAACCTCATGGGCGAGTACCTGAAGGTGTTCGGTCCGGCGCCCAGCGGAGCGGCGCCGCCCTACGAGACCTACTACGGCGGCTCGGCGCATATCTTCATGCAAAGCCAGCAGCTCGCGGACTTGGGCGGCTTCTACCGCGCCTTCGGGCTGGAAACGCCGTCGGCGGAGCGGCCCGATCATCTGGCCGCGGAGCTGGAATTCCTCCATTACCTGAACGTGAAGGAGGCGTACGCGCGGGAGCACGCCGGGGAGGAGGAAGTCCAGATCTGCCGGGAGGCGCAGCGGACGTTTCTGGGGGAACATCTGGGGCGTTGGATCCACGCGTTCTCCGTTCGGATGAAGGAACACGACGCGTCCTCCTTTTACACGCGCTTGGCCGCCGGCGCCGCCGATTTCGTGAAGCGCGAGTGCGAACGGCTGGGCGTGCAGGTGGTGGCCGTCAGTCCCGCGGAGATGCAGATTCCGGAGCTCGATCCGGACGACGGCGGCTGCGCTCCGTGCATGCCCGCCCAATTTCAGCAATGAACGCGAGGGAAGCATGAAACGCTCGATTCTCGCTCCGGCCATTTTGGCGGCTCTGGTCGGATGCGGTCCCGTCGTTTCCGGCCGGCCGCCGGATCGAACGGCCGCCGCCGGATCCCAGAAGACGTTGTTCGGGAAGGACCTGTACGCGTCGCTTTGCGCCACCTGCCATGGAGCGGAAGGCCGGGGCGATGGGCTGGCGGCGGAGTACTTGTTCCCCAGGCCGCGCGACTTCACCTCCGGCGTCTATAAATTTCGCTCCACCGCCACCGGCGAAGCGCCGACGGATGACGACATTTTGCGGACGATCACGCGCGGCATTCCCGGATCGGCGATGCCTCCTTTCGCGCATCTGAGTCCGGACCAGAGCCGATCGCTGGTGGAATTTGTGAAGAGCCTGGCCGTGGTGGAGCTGGAGGGGAAGCGGGTCAATCTCTTCGAGCTTCGGGGACCGGGCCGGGTGATTCCTTTGCCTCCGTCGCCGGAGGAAACGCCGGAGCTCCTGGCGCGAGGGCGCCACGTCTATGAAGCGCAGAGCTGCGCCTCCTGCCACGGCGATACTGGACGGGGAGACGGGCCGTCCGCACCGACGCTGGTCGATTTCCGGAATTTCCCGGCGCCGCCCGCCAATTTCGCGCGGGGTATTTTCAAGGGAGGCGACACGGTCGCCGACATCTATCGGCGGTTCACGACCGGCTTGAACGGAACGCCGATGCCTTCCTTCGAGAAGTCGCTTTCAGACGAAGAGCGCTGGGCCCTGGCTTATTACGTTCGGTCGCTCGTCACAGATCGGGAGAAACTGGCGGCTCCGCAGAGTGGTGCTGAGATTCACGCGGCGAAGGTAGCGCGGGTTCCGATCGACCCGCAGGCGGCCGAATGGGACCAGGCGCGGCCCGTGGACGTGGCGCTGATGATGACGTGGCAGCGGATCGAAGCGCCCAATGTTGTTTCCGTGCGCGCCCTGTGGTCGGAGACGCATGTCGGCATTCTGCTCGAATGGGAGGATGCGACGGCGGATGGAGCGGCGATTTCCATGACCGAGTACTCGGATTCGGCGGCGGTGATGCTCGCGATGACCGATCCGTCCGGTCACTTCACCATGGGCGAGAAAGGCCGGCCCTGCAACATCTGGCACTGGCGGTTCAGCCGGCAAATCGATATGGCCCAGTTTCGGGATGTCGAGGCCGCTTACCCCGGCATGGCTTCCGACGATTACTATCTGGCGGCCAACCAATATCCGAAGAAGACGGATCAATTCCCCGGCCACCGGCCGGTCGCTTCGGCGCCTTCGCACGATCGGACTCACCTTACGGCCGCGGCGGCGGGGAACACGCTGGCGGATCCCGCGCCGCGCACCTGCGTGGAGGACCTCAACGCCGTCGGCTTCGGCACGCTGGCGCCCCAAGGGGTTTCCGAGCAGGACGTCACCGGTCGAGGCCTTTGGAAAGCGGGAACGTGGAGGGTCTCGTTCGTGCGCCCCATCCGGAGCGCCGGCCCCGACGCCAAGGTCGTTCCTGGAAAGCGGATGGAGATCGCTTTCGCCGTCTGGGACGGCCGCCAAGGGGATCGGGACGGGAAGAAGTTGGTCACTTACTGGCAGTGGCTGCTGCTGGAGTAGCGCCGATCCGCGCAAGATCGTTCCGAAACGGCGCCCGCGCCCTGGAATTCCGTGCTAAGGCGGCCGCAGGTCGCCGAGCCGGAGTTCCATAAGCGAGTCCCGCCCGTTCTCACACAAGTCCGATGAACGGGCGGGACGAGCGTCACTTGAATGTCTTCAAGTCGGGTCCCCCTTCGGTTATCATACGGACGTCGTCGGAGGTAGCCGTATGGAACACACCCTCAACCTCACCGACGCGGAGTTCGCGCTCTTCAAGGATCTCCTCGAGCAGGAACGAAAGGACCTCGTCACCGCGATCCATCATGCACGTCCGTCGTCCGTGCGCGAGGAACTGCGGGAACGGCAGCAGATGATCCTTCAGTTGCTGGACAAGTTTCACGAGCCGGCCGACCGGCGGTGAAGCCGCCTTCGCCCCCGGTGGGGCGGTGGGGAAATGAGCGCGGCTTCGGCGGGGTGAAGGCTCGCGGTGGAGTGGAAAGGAGGGCGCTATGGTCACGGCGACGAACCGCCTGAGGAGCTATCTGGATACGGAACGTCTTCCCTATGAGGTCGTCCACCATCGGCCCGATTACACGGCGCAGCAAACCGCGCAGGACACGGCTACGCCGGGTCGGGAATTCGCGAAGGTGGTCGTCGTGCGTTTGGACGGAAAGCCGACGATTCTGGTCTTGCCCGCTCATCATCGGGTGAATTTCCAGAAGCTGCACGCCTCGACCCATGCGCACGAGGCTGTCCTCTGCGAGGAGAGCGACCTCAGCCGTCTCTTTCCCGACTGCGACCTCGGCGCCGAGCCGCCGTTCGGGAATCTGTACGGTTTGCCGGTGATCGTCAGCGCCGCGTTGAGCACAGCCCACTCGATGACGTTCAACGCGGGGTCGCACGAGGATGCGGTGCGGATGATGTACCTGGATTTCGAGCGCGTGGTAAAGCCGGCCGTGCTCGATTTCTCGGATCCCGTCTAGTGAAATGGGCCGCCCGAGGTTCCTTCCGCTCGGCGAACGTCCTCCTTGCGTCCTGCGCGGACATGTGAGATATTTCCGCCGCGCGGGAGTCTCATAGCGTTCGCGTGTGGAGAAATCCATAGTCCGAAGTCCCGATCTCATCGTCTCGCAGTCTTCGGCGGAGGAAAGGGGGGCCGACCGTTCTACTGACGATGGGTTTCTTGTTTTTTTGCGAGGATTTTTGTCGCCCGCAAGATGGGGAAAGTTCCCGCTCAGGGCAGGTACCCAAGTGGTCAAAGGGGACAGACTGTAAATCTGTTGGCTTCGGCCTTCGGGGGTTCAAATCCCTCCCTGCCCACTTCGACTCGCGATGCTGCGCATCGCTCGCTCAGTGCAAGCATCCTTCCGCGAGGAGAAGTGTCCTGAGCGAGCGGAGCGAGTCGAAGGGCAAGTGATTGTTTCGTCGAGGGTAACCGCAGGCCGGCTGCAAAAAATCATATTAGGATTCTTCCGCGACGGCCGCGGTCGTCGCGGAAGAATCCTACGCGGGCGTAGCTCAATGGTAGAGCTCCAGCCTTCCAAGCTGGACGTTGCGGGTTCGAGCCCCGTCGCCCGCTTTCGCCTTCGCTCGCAACCATGAAGAGTTTGTTGCGAGCGAAGGCGGATCGCTTATCGGAATTTGCGCCCCGAAATATTGCAAATTCCGATTGACGCTGGCATAAAGATTGCTATATTTTTCTCCCTCGGGCTGCGGTCTTGCGGAGGTCCTTTTTCCTACCGAGCCGATTGGTTGCGAACCCACACTGGCTGGGGACGGCGGTGTCGTCTCTTTTTCCATATGAAGAGGAGCCGGCGCGTTTTCGCCTTGGGACACAGCGGCGACGGGCTGGCGTAGCTCAGTGGTAGAGCACCTCCTTGGTAAGGAGGAGGTCGTGGGTTCAAGCCCCATCGCCAGCTCCATCTCGCCGAAGGCGAGATGAAGTGGTGAGCGACGACCGAAGGGAGGAGAGGAGCCGAACCACCTCTCACGCTCGGGGCGCCGGGGAAAGACGGACGCGAGTCGCGAGAACGTCGAGACCCATGGGGATATAAAGGAGACGAGTCCTTCAGATCGGGAGACGACCTAGAACCTTGCAGGGAGGGAACCTCGCCATGGCGAAGGAAAAGTTCCAACGGACCAAGCCGCATGTCAACGTGGGAACGATCGGCCACATCGACCACGGGAAGACGACGTTGACCGCCGCCATCACGGCCGTCTGCGCTGAGACGGGCAAGGCCAGGTTCCGCCCGTACGACGAAGTGGCGAAGGCATCCGAGAAGGACGGGCGTCGCGATCCGACGAAGATCCTGACCATCGCGATCTCGCACGTCGAATACGAATCGGACAAGCGCCATTACGCGCACATCGATTGCCCCGGGCACGTGGATTACATCAAGAACATGATCACGGGCGCCGCCCAGATGGACGGCGCCATCCTGGTCGTGAGCGCCGCGGACGGCCCGATGCCGCAAACGAAGGAGCACGTGCTCCTGGCGCGCCAGGTGCAGGTCCCCGCGATGGTCGTCTTCTTGAACAAGGTCGATCTGGTCGACGACAAGGAACAGCTCGACCTGGTCGAAATGGAGGTGCGCGACCTCCTGACCAAGCACGGTTTCGACGGAGAGAAAACCCCGGTCATCCGCGGGCAGGCGCTGGCGGCGCTCCAGAACCCGAAGGATCCGAAGGCGACCGAGCCGATCAAGAAGCTGCTCGAGGCGTTGGACGAACACATCCCGTTGCCTCCTCGCGAAGTGGACAAGCCGTTCCTCATGCAGATCGAAGACGTCTTCTCCATCAAAGGCCGCGGCACCGTCGGCACGGGGCGCATCGAGCGCGGGGTGTGCAAAGTCGGCGATGAAGACGAAATCGTGGGATTCAACAAGGAGCCGCTCAAGAGCGTCATCACGGGCGTCGAGATGTTCCAGAAGGAGCTTGAGCAGGGCCAGGCGGGAGACAATGTAGGCGTGCTCCTGCGCGGCATCGAAAAAGACCAGCTCGAGCGCGGCATGGTGATTTCCAAGCCGGGTTCGATCACTCCGCATACGGAGTTCGAGGCCCAGATCTACGCGCTCTCCAAGGATGAAGGCGGCAGGCACACCCCCTTCTTCAAAGGATATCGGCCGCAATTCTATTTCCGGACTACGGACGTGACCGGTTCCGTGGAATTGCCGGCCGGCGTCGAGATGGTGATGCCGGGCGACAACGCCCAGATCAAGGTCACGCTCAACAGCCCCGTCGCCATGGACATGAACCTCCGCTTCGCGATTCGTGAAGGCGGCAAGACGGTCGGGTCGGGCGTCGTGACGAAGATTCTGAAATAACCGTCGAGGATCGGCGACATGCCGCGAGAAGCCATTTTTTTGGAGTGCGCGGAGTGCGGTACCCGGTATTACCGCACGACCAAGAATACCAAGAGCCAGGCCAAGCTTGAGCTTAGAAAATTCTGCCCCGAATGTCGCGCGCGACGGCCGCACAAGGAAAAGAAAAAGTAATGCTTGCGGTGCGGAGTCCTAAGTCCGAAGTCCAAGGACCGTAGGTCAACTGGTAGACTGCCGGTCTCCAAAACCGGAGGTTGTGGGTTCGAGTCCCACCGGTCCTGCTCGCCTCCGTCCTGCCCGTTTTTCAGCTTGAGGATCGAAGGGCGGGGCGAGGACGGGCAGGGTCGGCGGGGAGGGGCGGGGTCGTCGAAGTGAGGATGCGCATGGCGGGCGGGAAGGATTTAAGAGAGATGGAAACGGGGAAGCCCGAGGCGCCGGCGGGAGGAGGGCCGCGACCCCCCGGGATCGGGCGGCCGATCCGATTCCAGACGCTGGCCGTGGGCGCCGCGTGGCTGGCCGCGTTCTGCGCCGCAGCCACCGTCTATTTCTTGCCTCCAAGCGACATGTTCTTGACGCGCCCAATGGGCGGGAACCGCTTCGTCACCCCCATGCTCTTTGTCGGCGCGGCCGTATTCGGCGGCCTGGGCTGGCTGGTGATGAAGAAGCGCGGCCTCCTGGCGTACTCCAAGCCGGGGCAGGGGCGATGGGTTCGGGCCTGCGCGTATCTCGGGTTCGCTGCGCTGGCCATGGCGGCGGCGGTCACGCTGTTTGCCGCCCCGGGCCTCAAGAGCGGCTGGTACGGTGAAGTTCCGCTATGGTCCACGGCCGTGTTCGGGAAGACGTTCGAACTTCGTCCGATCTTCTTCCCGTCCGCGACCGTGTTTTTGGGGGCGGTGATCGGTTTTCACATCTTCGTCAACCGGGACAAAGTTTCGGATTTTCTGGTGGAGACGCAGGGGGAGCTGCGGAAGGTGTCCTGGCCCGCGAAGCGGGAATGGGTGGGATCGACGGTGGTCGTCGTGATCCTGATCACGTTCGTGGCGCTGTTCCTTCATTTCGCGGATGTGGGCCTCTCCTGGATCATGCAAAAGCTGAAGATTGGATTCTGATGGCGGAAGAAACGTCGGAACGAAGATGGTACGTCGTCCGCGTGCAGAGCGGGCGCGAAGAGCAGGTCGCCGAGGCGCTGCGCCGTCGCGTCGCTTCCGCGGGGCTTCAGGACTCGATCACCGACGTCATCGTCCCCATGGAAAAGGTGACGGAGATCCGCAGCGGCAAGAAGACCGTGCGCGACAAGAAACTGTATCCCGGCTACATCATGATCGAGATGGCGATCAACAAGGATTCGTGGTTCCTGGTCCGGGAGACGCCGGGCATCGGCGATTTCCTCGGGCTGAAGGAACCCATTCCCATGGCGGAACATGAGGTGGCCAAGATGAAAGCCGCTCAGGCGGCCGACGAGGAAGACAAGCCCAAAATCAAGATCGATTTCCAAAAGGGCGATTCCGTGCGGATCAAGGAGGGGGCGTTCGAGAACTTCGACGGCATCGTCGAGGAAATCAACCCGCAGAAGGGATTGGTCAGCGTCACGATCACCATCTTCGGGAGGGCGACGAAAGTCGATCTGGAGTACTGGCAGGTGGAGAAGAGCTGATGCCGGGAGAAGCCAGGAGTCAGGAGCCAGAAGCCAGGAGAAATAAAGAACGCGCTCCGCGCGTCCTTTCATTCCGGCTTCTTTCTTGAGGTAAGCATATGCCTCCGAAAAAAGAAGTGATGGCCAAGATCAAGCTGCAATGCCCCGGCGGCCAGGCGACGCCGGCGCCCCCCGTGGGCCCGGCGCTCGGACAGCATGGCGTCAACATCGGGGAATTCGTCAAGCGGTTCAATGACGCGACCCGCAAGGATCAAGGGCTGATCATCCCCTGCATCGTGACCGTCTACAAGGACCGCACTTTCGAGATCGCGTACAAGACGCCCCCCGCGAGCGTGCTGCTTAAGAAGTACGCGAACGTGGTCAAGGGGAGCGGAACTCCCAACAAGGAAAAGGTCGGCAGCGTGTCGCGCGCGCACGTGGAAGAGATCGCCCGGATCAAGCTGAAGGATCTCAACGCGCCCGACCTGGCGCGCGCCGTCCGCGTCATCGAAGGCACCGCGCGCAACATGGGCATCAAGGTGGAAGGATGAAGAAACGCAGCAAGCGCTATCGGGCCGACGTCCAGCGCGTGGATGCGCGCAAGAAATACTCCGTGGACGAGGCGGTCGCCCTGCTGAAATCCATGGGATCGACCAAGTTCGACGCGACGGTCGAAGTCGCCGTGAAGCTCCACGTCGATCCGAAGAAGAGCGACCAATCCATCCGCGGCTCGGTGAGCCTTCCCAAAGGCATCGGCAAGTCGCGCAAGGTGGTCGTCTTCGCCGACGGGGACGAGGCGCGGGTCGCCAGTGAGATGGGCGCCGACGAGGTCGGGATGGAAGAACTGGCCAAGAAGATCGAAGGGGGCTGGCTGGATTTCGACGTGGCGCTGGCGCTGCCTCGCACGATGAAAGTGATCTCGAAGTTGGGCAAAATCCTGGGGCCTCAGGGCAAGATGCCTTCTCCGAAGTCCGGCACGGTGACGGAAGATCTCCGGACGGCGGTGCGGGAGTTCAAGGCGGGCAAGATCGAATTTCGGGCCGACCCCGGGGGGAACGTCCATGCCGGCGTCGGCAAGGTGTCGTTCCAGGAGGGCGATCTCAAGGCCAACATCGAAGCGTTCCTCGAACATTTGAGGTCGATTCGTCCCGCCTCGGTCAAGGGGACGTTCATCACGGGCGTGACGGTGAGCCCGACGATGGGGCCGGGCCTCCGGCTGGCGGTCCAAGGCTGACCCAGGTAAACACGCCGCGCCGCTCTCCTTCGCGAAGCTCCGGGGACGCCCGCCGGAGCCTCGGCGAAGGCCCTGGGCGGCGAGGCATTCTGAAAAAGGAACGGGAAGCGTCATGTCCAAGTTGCTGCGGCGGCGGATGGTGGACGAACTGGTGCGAAAGCATCAGGGAGACCGGCATCTGCTCTTGGTGAACTGCCAGGGGCTGACGGGCCATCAGTCGGTCGAACTCCGGCGGGATCTGCGCGAAGCGCAGCTTCGGATGACGGTTCTGAAGAACTCCGTCGCGCACCATGCCTTCGAGAAGCTGGGCCTCAAGGAGTTGCAGAAGCATCTGACCGGAATGAACGCGTTGGCGGTCGGCCCGGATCCGGTCGTGCTCGCGAAGAAACTCGTGGCCTTCCGCGAGAAGACGCAGAAATCCGAAGTGAAGGGCGGGCTGGTGGACGGGCGGTGGGTCGGCCCGGAGGAGGTCCTGGAGCTGTCGCGGCTTCCCGGGCGCGAGCAGCTCCTGGCGACGCTCCTGGGCACGATGAACGCGCCGGCGCAGCAGCTCGCCGGCACGATTCATGAAGTGATCCGGAAATTCCTGGGCGCGATGGCGGCCATCGAAGAGAAGCTCAAGACGGAATCGAAATCCAGTTGACGGTCGGCCGTCGGTGGCGAGGATTCAGGACCGGCGAGGGTCAACGGTCCGCGGTCAACGGTCAACGATATGGAGGATGCGATGAGTAACGTGGTCGGATTGGTCGACGAGGTCGGCAAGCTAAACGACGAGGAGCGGACGCAGTTCTTGGCGGAGTTCCTCGCCCGCCAAAACTTGCTGTGGGTGTCCGGCGCGATCAAGGCGCTGGAGGACAAGTTCGGCGTGAAGGCGGCGTCCGGCGCCGTGGCGGTGGCGATGCCCGGCGCGGCCGCGGCTCCGGCTCAAACGGAGCCCGAGAAGGATACGTTCGATGTGGTGCTCAAGAGCGCCGGCGCCAACAAGATCAACGTCATCAAGGTGGTCCGCGCCGCGACGAATCTGGGCCTCAAGGAGGCGAAGGATCTCGTCGAAAAGGGAGGGTCGCCGGTGAAGGCGGGCGTGTCCAAGGCCGATGCGGACAAGCTGGCCAAGGAGCTCAAGGACGCGGGCGCCGAGGTGGAAATCAAATAAGGGCGTGTGAAGGAAATAGCGGACGCGATTTCCTGTGAAGAGCGGGAAGCGCCAACACGAACCATCGAAAAGGCTTTCCATGGCGCTTTGGCGTTTTGGCGGTTCAACCAGAAATCGAGCCCTTGTTTCCTAATGTCCGCTTTCTCTGGGAATCGTTCCACGCCGGGCCGGGGTGGCGTTTATTCGGAGTGAATGCATGACCGAAACGATGACGTTCGGGCGTTTTCAGCAGGCGTTTCCGATTCCCAACTTGACGGACTTGCAGGTCAAGGCGTATGCCCGGTTCGTTCAGGAAGGGGTTCCTGTCGACCGCAGGGAGAACATCGGCCTGGAGGCCATTCTGCGGGAGACGTTCCCCATCAAGAACTACGACGGCAGCGTGTCGCTGGAGTACGTCAGCTACGAAATCGGACAGCCGCGCTACAGCGCCGACGAGTGCCGGATGCTGCGGTTGACCTACGGCGCGCCGCTCAAGGTGCGCCTGAGGTTGAACAAGCCGCAAAATCCGGTCGAAGAGGATGTGTATCTCGGGGAAGCTCCCTTGCTGATCGGAGGCGGCGCGTTCATCGTCAACGGCGCCGAGCGGGTCATCGTCAACCAGCTCCACCGGTCACCCGGCATCGACTTCATGGAAGAACGCGTGGGCGACCGCAAGATGCATTCGTGCTGGATCGTTCCCGAGCGCGGGTCCTGGATTGAAATCGCGGTCACCAAGCGCGACGGCGTGTCGATCCGGATCGATCAGGGCGGCAAGATTCCCGCCACGACCTTCCTGCGCGCCTCCTCGCCGGAATTTTCGACCAACGAGGACATCCTGCGCGCGTTCTACGAGTGCAAGGAGATCAAGCTGGCCGCGGCGCGGGAGGAGGAGCTGATCGGCAAAGTCGTCGTCAAGGACGTCGCCGATCCCCTGAAGAACGAGAAGCTGATCCAGAGCGGCCAGCGGTTTCCCAAGGGGATGCTGGACGCCCTGCGGGACGCCGGCGTCAAGAGCGTGGAGATCATCGCCCACCTGGACGATTCCCTCATCCTCAACACGCTGGAAGAGGACGAGACGCACTCCCACGAGGACGCGCTGTTGCGCATCTATTCCCGCTTGCGTCCGGGCACGCCTCAGACTACGGACAAGGCCAAGCAGCTCTTCTACGAACGTTTCTTCGATCCCCAGCGCTACCGGCTGGGGCGCGTGGGGCGATTCCGCCTGAACCGCAAGTTTGGCATGAACATTCCGGAAACGGAGATGACGGTTCAGAAGGAGGACGTCGTCCACTCGATCAAGTACATCATGAAGATGCGCCGGAACGAGGGCATTCCGGACGACATCGACCATCTGGGCAACCGCCGCGTCCGCACGATCGACGAGCTCGCCGGCGAGGAGATCCGCAAGGGCTTCCTTCGGCTGAAGCGCTCCATCGTCGAGCGGCTCAACATGCAGGCGCAGGAGGACCTGTCGCCCAAGAACCTGGTCAACTCCAAGACCGTGTCCAGCGCCATCGAATACTTTTTCGGCCGCAGCGAGCTGTCCCAGGTGATCGACCAGACGAACCCTCTGTCGCAGCTCACGCACGAGCGGCGGCTGTCGGCGCTGGGGCCCGGCGGCCTCAACCGCAAGCGCGCCGGGTTCGAAGTGCGCGACGTGCACATCAGCCACTACGGCCGCGTGTGCCCGATCGAGACGCCCGAGGGAACGAACATCGGCCTGATCTCTTCCCTGGCGATCTACGCCAACGTGGACGATTACGGATTCCTGACCGCGCCGTACTTCGAGGTGAAAAACGGAAAGGTTCAGGAGCGGGTCACGTTCCTGCGCGCCGACGAAGAGGTCGACAAGATCATGGGCCCGGCCGACCTGGAGGTGGACAAGTCCGGAAAACTTCCCGAGGGGAAGGTCCTGGCGCGGGTCAACGGCGAGTTCCAGTACGTCGATACCGACAAGATCCAGTACCTCGACGTGGCGCCCGCCCAGATCGTGGGCGTGTCGGCGGCGTTGATCCCCTTCCTGGAGCACGACGACGCGAACCGCGCGTTGATGGGATCGAACATGCAGCGCCAGGCGGTGCCGCTGGTGCGGACCGAGCCTCCCATCGTCGCCACCGGCATGGAGCGCTGGGTCGCCGAGAACTCGGACATGCTGGTCCGCGCGAAGGAGGCGGGCGTCGTCAAGCGCGCCACGGCGACCGAGATCGTCGTGGGCGAACACATTTATCGCCTGCGAAAGTACTACGGCCTGAACGAACGAACCTGCCTGAACCAGAAGCCGGTCGTTCGCGAGGGGGAGCGGGTCCAGAAGGGACAAGTGATCGCGGACGGTCCTTCGATGACGCTCGGGGAGCTGGCGCTGGGACGCAACGTGCTGGTGGCGTTCATGCCGTGGGACGGCTACAATTTCGAAGACGCCATCATCGTCAGCGAGCGACTCGTTCGGGAAGACTACTACACCTCGATCCACATCGAAGAATTCGAGGTGGAGATCCGCGAAACGAAGCTCGGCAAGGAGGAGTTCACCCGCGACATTCCTAACGTTTCGGAGAAGATGCTGCGCAACCTGGGCGAGGACGGGGTGATCCAGGTCGGAACCCGCGTCAAGCCCAGCGACATCCTGGTGGGCAAGGTGGCGCCGAAGTCCAAGAGTGAGCTGACGCCGGAAGAGAAGCTGCTGCACGCGATTTTCGGCCGCGCCGGCGAAGACGTGAAGAACGAGTCGCTGGAAGTCCCCAGCGGCGTCGAGGGCATCGTCATCGACACGAAGCGCTTCTCCCGGAAGACGAACCTGTCGCCGACCGAAAAGAAGAAGATCCGGGACGAATCGAAGGAGATCGAGCGTTCGCTGTACAAGCAGATGAACGATCTGATCGAAACGGCCAACGAAGAGCTCAAGGAGCTCCTCGGCCGCGCCCCGGTGAAGGGTTTCGAATACGGACCGCGCGGATCCGTGAAGGATCTCCGGTCGCTGAAGGAGAAATACGGCGCGCTTCCCACCGACGTCAAAGGAAAGCGCCAGCAGGAGGAAATGGCCGAGACCCTGCGCACGCTCTTCAGCCAGATCGAGCAGCTCGAGAACGAAAAGGACAAGCGGATCAATCAGCTCACGCGCGGCGAGGAACTGCCGACCGGCGTCCTCGAAATGGTCAAGGTGTGGGTGGCCACCAAGCGGAATCTGTCGGTGGGCGACAAGATGGCCGGACGTCACGGCAACAATGGCGACATAGCCCGCGTGCTTCCCATCGAGGAGATTCAGTTCCTGGAGTACGGAACCCCGGTGGACATCGTGCAGAATCCGCTGGGCGTGCCCAGCCGCTAGAACGT
>JACQVR010000124.1 GCA_016209705.1 Planctomycetota bacterium | reverse complement strand
TCTCAAAACTTATCGTAACGTTACAAATAATTTTCAAAATATATCGTAACATTGAGCTGTGGCGATTCGTAGACCTCCGGCGTCAGCGCGGTGGCGGTTCAGCGGGCAACAAAAAACCCCGGAATCTCGCGATTCCGGGGTCCTTGATGGTCGGATCGTTACTTGACGCCGAACACGTTGGCGTAGCGGTAATAGACCTCCAGCGTCAGCGCGTTGATCGCCGTGCCGTACACGCGGCCGCCTTCGCCGCTCCACCGGTCGATTGGATCCCACGATCCGTGCTTGCATCCCGCCGATCCCATGTTCTGGTTCTTCACCAGGGCGTCCTTCATCTTCTCGTTCCACGCCTTCCACTTCGGACCGCTGGGCCCGTCATACTGGAAGAGCGCCAGGGATGCGTAGTACCAGTAGTAGTAATCGATCTCGACGTCCTTCCACTGCGGCAAGTCCTTCAGCAGCAGATCGCACCCGTTCGTGATGCGCGGATCCGCTTTCGTCCGATCCATGAAGATCCGCGACATCACCGCGATCGCCGAGAGCGCCTCGTGATGGCTGAAGTGTTCGTTCATTCCCACCACGAACACCTTGCCCGTTCCCTTGTGGATGTACCCGACGCGCCCGTACGCTTCGTCCGTCACCTCGTCGAACCACGCGCGCGCCCCGTCGTAGGACGTCCGCGGGAACGTCAAGCCCGACAGCTCCGCCGACTTCAGCACCATCACCGCCCATCCCGTCACCGAGCTGTCGTTGTCCCCGCTCTTGTAGCTGTATCTCCACGCCTTGCTGGGATTCTGCGACGCCACGGTGAAATCGACGGACTTCTGCGCCTGATCCTTGAACAGATTCGATCCCGTCAACCCGTAGGCTTCCGAGATCGCCAGCGCGCAGATGTGATGGTTGTACGCGTACTTCTGGGCCGTGCGCGGCCCGATGCAGCCCTCCGGGTCCTGATGGCTCATCATCCACTGCAAGCCCTTTCGGACCACGTCGCCGAAGCAGATCCCGTCGTAGGTGTCTTTCGACAGATGCGAGTAGCCGGCGCCCAGGAACGCCAAAAGCGACAGGCCCGTCACGCCCGTATCGAAGTCCCCGTGGCCCGGGCTCCCGCCGCACTGTCCCGGATACTTCTGCGGATTCACTTTCCCGCAATTCTTGGTGTGATCCACGACGCTCCAGGATCCATCCCCGTTCTGGTGCCGCGACAGCCATTTCAGCGCCGCCAGCACCGCGTCCTCCGTCGCGTCGCCGCCGCCGCCGCGCGCCACGAGATTGCGCTTGCCGCCGAGGCGCCCGCCGTACCGGCCGCCGCCCCCGCCGCCCCCGCCGATCGTGTCGTATGTGCCTTTTCCCTTGAACGGCTTGTCGCTCACGAAATCCAGCGAGTCGCCTTTGGCTTTCTGGAACTCCTCTTCATCCGCCGTCTCGTTGTGATCGGACTCTTCCGCGTTCTTTTTGAACACGGGATCTTCGACCGCCTTCTTCATGTCCAGCGGCTTGTTCTGCTGGAGGTCTTTCGGTTTCTCCATTTCCGGAATCGGCCGAGGTTTGCGCGGCGCGGCCACCACCACGGCCTCTTCGTCCGGACGAGCCTTGCCGGCGGCGATCAGATAGGCCATGAAGAGCGCCATCACGACGTGGATGCCGATCGACATCCCCCACCACGGCGTCTTGGCGACGAGCTTGTCGGTGAATGTCTGCGGCTCGCCGGGAGGCAGTTCCTGTTCTTCTTCCTGCTCCTCCTCGACAAGCTCTTCCTCTTCGGGCGGAAGGTCGTCGGGCGCCGGGATCGACATCCTGCTTGTGGCCATGGTCGCCTCCCCACGAATCGTAAGCCCGCGATGATACCAAGGACGGACCGCGCACGGCAAGAGGCCGCGATCAACCATCTATAAACGACCGTCCGGCATGAGGGTTCATTGAAATCGAAAAAGGGCTGGACTCAACGGTAAATCATCGTCCCGCACCCGCTGTCGGTGAAAATCTCGGTCAGCAGCGAGTTCGGCTTCATGCCGTCGATGATGTGCACCGACTGGACGCCGTCCCGCAGCGCCTCCAGCGCCGCCTGCGCCTTCGGAACCATCCCGCCGCGAATGACGCCCGTGCGAATGAGGTCGTTCACCTCGGCGACGCTGGCCCGCTGGAGAATCTCGCGCCCGCCTTCCGTTTCCCGATAGATGCCCTCCACGTCGCTGGCGAAGATCAGCTTTTCCGCCCCCAGCTCGCCGGCGATGAAGCTGGCCACCGTGTCGGCATTGATGTTGAAAACGTGCCCCTCGCTGTCCGCCCCGAGCGACGCCAGGACCGGCACGTAGTCCGCGTCGAGCAGCACCCGCAGCAGGCGGCCGTCCACGCGGTCGATGTCTCCGACGTGCCCGAAATCGACCATCTCCTCGCGTCCCGTCTCCTGATTGAGGATCCGTTTCGGCGGCCGCCGCGTCGCGTGCACGATGTTGCCGTCGACGCCCGACAGGCCTACGGCCGCGATGCCGCACTTGCGCAGCGCCCCCAGGATCTCGGTGTTGACGAGCCCCGCGAACACCATCTTGACGACGTCCAGCGTCCGGTCGTCCGTGATCCGCCGCCCGTTGATGATCTTGGGCTCGATCCCCAGCTTCTCGGAAAGCTCCGTCGCCTGCCGCCCGCCGCCATGAACGACCACCTCCCGGATGCCGACTTGCGCCAGGAGCGCGACCTCCTCGCAGAAGGACAGGATCGTCGCGTCCTCTTCGGCGACGTCGCCGCCGATCTTGACGACGAAGGTCTTGTTCTTGAACCGGTTGATGTAGGGGAGCGCCTGCCGCAGCAGGTCGACGTGTTCGACTTTCATGAGCCGCCCGAAAAAAGTTTCTTCCGCTCGGGCGGCTCACCACGCCGAAGCCTCGCCCGTTCTACAGACGGACGGAAAAACGGGCGGGGCGAAGGCGGGTCACCCGAGCAGATCATAGGATCGCCTCGAGCAACGCCATCTGCACGTACAATCGGTTCTCCGCGCTGTCGTACACGGCGCTGCGCGGTCCGTCGATGACCTCGTCGGTCATTTCCACGTTGCGGCGCGCGGGCAGGCAGTGCATGAACATCGCGTCCGACGTCACCGACATCTTGCGGTCGGTGACGATCCAATTCGCGTACCCGTCCCGGATTTTCTTCTCCTCTTCCCACCGGCCGTAGTATCCCAGCCCCCCCCACGATTTGGCGTATACGACGTGCGCCCCGGGAAACGCCTCCGCCTGGCTGTTCACCACGCGCACCGGCCTTCCGCTGAGGGCGACCTGCTTCTCCACGAACTCGTGAACCAGCGGAGGCAGTGGAAACTCCGGCGGATGCGCCAGTGTGACCTCGCATCCGAACTGGGCGGCCGCCAGAAGAAATGAGTTGGGCACCGAAGTGGGCAGGGGCTTCGGATGAGGCGCCCACGTCAGCGCCACCTTCGCGCCCCGGGTCATGCCTCGCTTTTCATGGATCGTCATGATGTCCGCCAGCGCCTGGCAGGGATGGTACAGCGACGATTCCAGGTTCAGGATGGGAACGTCCGAGTATTTCTGAAAGCCGTGAATGACCGCGTCCGCGAGATCCTCTTCGCGGCTGGCCATTTTCGGAAAGCAGCGCACGCCGATGGCGTCCACGTAACGGGAGAGCACCCGTACCGCGTCTTTCACGTGCTCCGTCTTGCCTTCATCCATGACCGCGCCTTCGCGGTGCTCCAACGACCACGCTTCCTGGCCGATGTTCAGCGTGATGGGAGTGCCGCCCAGCGTGCGGATTCCCAGTTCGAACGTGGTGCGCGTGCGCAGCGACGGATTGAAGAAGACCAGCGCCACGGATTTGCCCGCCAGCGGCTTGGCTTCCAGCAGTCCGTGCTTGAACGCCCGCGCCCGGGCGATGAGCGCCTCGAGATCGGACAGCAGGCATTCGTGCGTGCTGATGAAATGACGGTTCTTGAGAGGCATGCTTACCTCGCCGTGACGGCTTCGATCGCGGGCCCCAGTATATCCACAAACGGCTCGGCGTCATGCGGTTTCAACGTCAGGGGCGGAAGCAGGCGGAGCACGCCCGGCTCGTCGGCGGTACCGACGATCACTCCGCGGCGGAACAGCTCCTCCTGGACCTTGGCGGCGTCGGCCGCCACTTTCAAACCCAGGAGGAATCCCAAGCCGCGCACCTCGATCACCCCGGGGATCCGCGCCAGTCGCTCGGTCAAACCGAGGCTCGTCCGCGTCACGTTTTCCAGCAGCCGCTCGTCTTCGATCGTTTCAAGCGTGGCCTTCAAAGCCGCCATGGCGAGTGGACCCGCGCCGAACGTGGTGCCGAACTCGCCGTAACCGATCTTCTCCGCCACCGGCGCGCTCACGAGGACGGCCGACAGCGGCACACCACTGGCGATGCCCTTGGCAAGCGTGACGAGATCCGGCAAGACGCCATCCCGCCCGGCGAAGAACATCGTGCCCGTGCGGCCGATCCCCGTCTGTACTTCGTCGTAGATGAGCAGGGCGCCCGACCGGTCGCAGAGCTTTCTCAGGCCGGCGAAATACTCCGCCGGCGCGGTCTTGACGCCCGCCATCGATTGGATGGGTTCGAGGATGACGGCCGCCGTCCGATCCGAGACCGCCGCCTCGGCGGCGGCCAGATCCCCGAAGGGCACGAACGTCACCCCCGGCAGCAGCGGAGCGGATGGCCGCCGGTATTTCTCGATGCCCGTGACGCTCATCGCTCCGGCGGTGCGCCCGTGGAATCCGCCCGCCATGGCCACTACCTCGGTTCGTCCCGTATGGCGGCGCGCCATCTTGAGCGCGTTCTCGTTCGCCTCCGCGCCGGAGTTGGCGAACAGGACCTGGGTCAACCCGCGCGGCGCGTGACGGATCAGGAGCGAGGCCGCTTGCTCCCGCAAGCGTAAGCCGGCCGCGTTGGAATAGAAGATCAGCTTCGCGGCCTGGTCTTGGATGGCTCGCACCACGCGCGGGTGGCAATGTCCCGTCGACGTGACCGCGTGTCCGGCGTACAAATCCAGATACCGGCGGCCCGCGGAATCGAAGACGTAGACTCCTTCCCCGCGTTCCAACTCAACCGGCAGGCGTTTGTAGGTCTTCAACAAGGCATCCATATGCAAGTCCCGAGTCGCGAGTCGTGAGTCACGAGTCCAATGCGCCTCAATTTTGGCAATTCCTTAAGTATCGAATAAATCCTCCGATCAGTTTTTTGACGTCATCTGATTTGCCATAAATTTTCTGAAAGGAATCGCTTTCAACCATGCTCTGATCCAGGGCGACATACATGTGAGATTGCACTTCCGCCCCAGAGCGTTTGGCGATTCTGAGAAACCTTACGAATTCTCTATCCGTACCGGACTCGAATCCTTCGGCGATGTTGGCCATAATCGAGGTTGTCGCTCTTCATAACTGCCTTCTAAGCGCCTGATCCGAGTCAAAGCCCCTGGCCCTGGTTGTTAAATACACCATTTGGGTCAGTTCACGCGCTGCTTTCCAAGCATCAAGATCTTCGAATCTCTTTATTTTCACGAGAGTACCTTGCCTCCGATTCTGGGTTCATGACTCGGGACTCACGACTCGGGACTCAGATTATACTTGGCCATTGGTTCAGCCCCGCGTCTTCAGGCAACCCGTACATGATGTTCATGCACTGGACCGCTTGACCCGCGCCGCCTTTGATGAGGTTGTCGATCGCGCCGAATATGATCGCCATGCGCCCGCGGGCTGCCACGCCCACGTCGATGAAATTGGAGCCGCGGACGTGAGCCACGTTCGACGTCCCTTTCCCGACTCGCACGAATTTCTCGCCCGCGTAAGCCGACCGGTAGAGTTCCAAAATCGCATCGCCGTCCGGCTCCGCGGCCAGAGGCACGTAGGACGTCGTGAACACGCCCCGCACCATGGGCGCCGAATGCGGTTGAAAGAGCACGTCCGCGCCGCCCAGCGCCTGCCGGATCTCCGGCGTGTGCCGGTGGTGAAACGGTTCGTACGCGAAGAACGCTCCGGCCCGGAACGGATGGTGCGTCTTCTCGCCGGGTTTAGCGCCCGAACCCGACGAGCCCGTCTTGCCGTCGATGACGATGGGACCGGCCGAGCGCTTCTCCTTAACCAGCGGCCAGCACGAGAGGATCGCGCACGTCGCGAAGCATCCGCCGACGGCCACGCGGCGGGATTCCCTCAGGCGCGCTCGGTTGATTTCCGGCACGCCGTAGACGAACTCCCGCTGAAGCTCCCACGCGGCGTGCGGCATTTTATAGTGCGCTTCCCACGTGGCCCGATCCGACAGCCGAAAATCGCCGGACAAATCGATGACCTTCGCGTCCCGCGGCAACGCCGGAACCACGCGATGCGCCTCGCCGTGCGGCAGCGACAGGAAAAAGACGTCCGCTCCGTCGCGGATCTCCTCGATCGGCTTGAACCGCAAATCCGTCCGCCCGCGCAGGTTAGGCTGGATTTCGTCCAGCGCCTTGCCCGCCGACTCGCGCGCGCCGAGCGCCGTCACGTCGACCTCCGGATGGCCCAGAAGCAGGCGCACGACCTCGCCGCCGATGTACCCCGACGCGCCCAGGACGGCCGCGCGAATCTTGCTCATGATCGAACCCTTACGAGATCACGGAGAATTGCTTAAAGGAGATAGGGAGACAGGGAGATAGAGGGGATATGGAGACGAGGGATTCCCCCCCCAAAAAAAGATCTCCCTATCTCCACAATCTCCGTATCTCCATGAAAATTCTCCCAAGGTCGCTCACATCATGGCTTGGCGAAGGAAGCCATCCCCGCCAGCTTCGCCTGCACGATCACGGCGAGCTTTTCGCCGTGCGTCAGCGCGTTCGCGGCCGGCGTTCCCATGGGACCTTCGAGGTACGTCGTCCCCGCGACGTTATCGGTCACCGGCCCCGACAGGGCGTCGACGTTCACGCCGCGCCGGCCCAAGAGCTGGACGCCGCCCCACGCGCTGACGAGGTCCGACGCGCAAAACACGATGGCGCTGACGGCGTCCATGACCGACCGGTCGTCCAGTACGCCGTCTACTCGGTAGTGCCCGAGCAGGCCGTCGCCCAGCTCGAGGACGATCAGATCGATCGCCTCCCGGTTCAGATGCCCCAGGATGGTGCGGGCGATCATTCCCACATCGTCCGCGTCCACGGTCGAGGGAACCCCGCAGTCCAGGAACGTGTAGGTCTTGACGGCGCCCGACGCCTCGTACTTTCGCTGATCCTTCAAGCAGGCGATGCCGGAAAGCTTGGCGGCGCCGACGCGCAAACCGGCCCGCGTAAATCGGCGAACCATTTCCGCCGCCGCCGCCGTCTTTCCCACGTTCATGCAGGATCCCATCACCAGGACGATCGGCTTCGACGGTCCCAGCAAGGGAATCTCCGGCAGCGCCGCTCGGCGCAAGTTCAGGATCTCCCCTTCCTTCGCGACGCAGCCGAGCACTTCCACGGAAATCGCCTCGCCCAGATCCTTGTGCCCGTCGATGCAGCGTCCGATCACGCCTCCCAGATTCAGAAGGTGCAGGCGGTCGCCGGCCGCGAGCTTGTAGGGCGCATAGCCGACGAATCCGCGCAGCGCTTGCCGGCTGCCCAGCACGCCCGCGATGACGTCCCCGGCGCGCACCCGCGAGTAGGTTCCATCCGTCAACTCCAGATCGGGATAGTGCGGATTCTCCGCCAGCGCGCGGACCACGACCGCCGTGCCCGCTTCGGCGGAGCACTCGCGCGACAGCTCGATCGGATTGGAAAGCTCCAGCCGCGCCGTCGAGGATGCGAACTTGTCGATCGACGTCTCACTCATGGTTCCCCCCTTTCAACCGCCGCCGCACCTGGGAAATCCCGGTCCCGCCCGGGGAGGCGCGCCGGGCGACGGACGCTTCGGCGCTCAAGATCGAGCGAACCTCGGACCCGAATTTCGGATGGAACGCGCGGAGCTCTTCGGGCGTCATGTCCGTCACGGCGCGTCCCGATTCGGAACAATGCCGCATCAATCGTCCCACCGCCGCGTGCGCGTCGCGAAACGCCGCGCCCCGTCCGACGAGATACTCCGCCAGGTCCGTCGCCAGCAGCGAGGCATCCGACGCCGCCTCCCGCATCCGATCCGCATTCACGTTCAATTCGCGAAAGGCGCGCGACATGGCCTGCGCGCAGGCCTCGGCGGCATCCACGACGTCGAACAGCGCCGGCTTCGTCTCTTGGAGGTCCCGGTTGTAGCCGCAGGGCAATCCCTTCAGCGTCGCCAGCAGATTGACCAGCGACCCGAACACCCGGCCCGCCTTGCCGCGCACGAGCTCGATCATGTCCGGATTCTTCTTCTGCGGCATGAGCGAGGAGCTGGTGCACAGCGCGTCGGGCAGCTCCACGAACCCGAATTCCGGCGCCGACCACAGAATCAGCATCTCGGCCATCTGCGACAGATGCGCCATGAAAAGGGCCGCCGCCGCGGCCGTCTCGACGGCGAAGTCGCGATCCGACACGGCGTCGATGCTGTTCGTGAAGACGCGCAGCCCCAGATCCCTCGCCGTGAGGTTCGGGTCGATGGGGAGCGTCGTTCCCGCCAGCGCTCCCGCTCCCAGGGGCGACACGGCGGCGCGCCGCCGCGCGTCGGCGAACCGGCCCCGATCGCGATCGATCGCGTCCGCCCACGCCAGCAGCAGATGCGCCAGCACGACCGGCTGCGCGCGCTGGAGGTGCGTGACGCCCGGGAGGATGGTTTCCACGTGCCGGCGCGCCAGCGCCAGAAGCGCCCGGCGCAACGCAACGAGGGCCGCGTCGATCCGGTCGATTCCCGCGATCGTCCACAGCCGCAGGTCGAGCGCCACCTGGTCGTTGCGCGAACGGGCCGTATGGAGCTTCGCGCCGGCGGGGCCCAGGGCGTGCTCCACGTTCATGTGAACATCTTCATAGGTCGGATCCAGGCGGAACGTTCCCCGCTCGACTCGGCGCCGCAAGCGCTCCAGGCCCTTCAAGATCGCGTTGCGTTCCCGGCGCGAGATCAGCTTTCGGCGCTCCAGCATCCGGGCGTGCGCCATCGAACCGAGGATGTCTTCGCGCACGAGCCGCTCGTCGTCGCGCACGGAGGCCACGAACGCCGCGTTGAAGGCATCGATGGGCCCCAGCCGCTCTCTCAGGTTCTTGGACATTATTTTTCAGCACCAAGACACGAAGCCACCAAGCCAATTGTGGAGTAGGGAAACGCCCTCCAAAATAATTTTCTTCGTGTCTTGGTGGTTAGAAAGATTCTTGATCATGGTCGCAGCGCCGGGTTGAGGGCCAGGCGCAGCCCGTTCATGCGGATGAAGCCCTCGGCATCCTTGGAGTTGTACGTCCCGAACGTGTCGAAGCCGGCGACTTCCGGGTTATAGAGCGAGTTGGGGGACTTGCGGCCGATCACCGCGCACGACCCCTTATACAGTTTCATTCGCGCCGCGCCCGTAACGCCGCGCTGGGATTCGTTGAAGAACGCTCCCAGCACGCGGGTCTCGGGCGAGTACCAGAACCCGTAATACACCAGTTCCGCGAACCGCGGAATGAGCGAATCGCGCAGGTGCATGACTTCGCGATCCATGGTCAGCGATTCGACCGCGCGGTGGGCGGCCATCAGGACGGTGGCGCCCGGCGTCTCGTACACGCCGCGCGATTTCATGCCGACGAATCGGTTTTCGACGAGATCGATGCGTCCCACCCCGTGCTCGCCCGCGACGGCGTTCATCTCGGCGAGCAGTTTGGCGGGAGAAAGTTCCTGGCCGTCGATCGATGCCGGCGTGCCGTCCCGGAAGCCGATTTCGACGACGCGCGGCTGGGAGGGCGCGTCTTCCGGATTGCGCGTCATCCGGAACATGTCGGAAGGGGGCTCGGCCCACGGATCCTCCAGGACGCCGCCTTCGTAGCTGATGTGCATGAGGTTCGCGTCCATCGAGTAGGGCTTCTCCTTCGTGACCGGCAGCGGAATGCCGTGCTTTTCGGCATAGTCGATGAGCTGCGGGCGCGACGTGAATTCCCACTCCCGCCACGGCGCGATGACCTTGAGATCGGGCGCCAGGGCGCGGGCCGTCAGCTCGAAGCGCACCTGGTCGTTGCCCTTGCCGGTCGCCCCGTGCGCGACGGCATCCGCCCCTTCCTCCTTCGCCACCTGAACGAGGTACTTCGCGATGATGGGCCGCGCCAGGGACGTGCCCATGAGGTAGCCGCCCTCGTAGACCGCGTTGGCGCGTATCGCCGGGAAGACGAAGTCGCGGACGAACTCTTCGCGCAGGTCGAGGACCTTGACCGCGCTCGCTCCGGTCTTGCGCGCTTTGTCGGCGATGGCGGCTACATTCTCGCCCTGCCCCACGTCGGCGATGAACGCGACGAGGGGGCAACCGTACTTCTCCGCCAGCCACTTCAGGATCACCGAGGTGTCCAGTCCTCCGGAGTACGCCACGACGATTTTCTTCATGATTCCCTCGTAGCTTTCAGCTTTCAGCCGTCTGCTTTCATCTGCTGACCGCTGAGAGCTGAGAGCTGACAGCGCGCATTCGATTAGTTCCCTTCGCGAATTTGTGAAGTGCGCACCCTCAGAGGCGCGCGAGCGCCTTGATCCGCTCGGCGACGCGGCGGGCGCGGGCTCCCTCGCGGACCACGACGAGCACGGTGTCGTCGCCGGCGATGGTGCCCAGGACGTCCTCCCAGTGGAGCCGGTCCAGCGCCAAACCGAGCGCCTGGGCGTTGCCGGGACCGGTCTTCAGCACCACCAAGTTCGCCGACCAGTCGGCCGCGTGCACGAACCGCGCCAGCACCGCCAAGGCGTCCTCGGTATGAGGCGCGATCGAGCCGGAGACCAGGACATAATGGGTTCCTTCCCCGTCCTGGCCGGGGACCTTGACCAGTCCCAGCTCCCGCAGGTCCCGCGACAGGGTGGCCTGATCGACCGGAAATCCCTTCGCGGACAGGAGCTTTCTCAGCTCTCCCTGCGTGCGGACGACCTTCTCCCCGACGATCTTGAGGATCGCCTCGTGCCGTCCCGCCTTCCCCGTCTGGGTTTTCATATTTATGCAATAAGCATACAAGAATATGCATCCATGTCAAGAAAAAAGAGCGGCGCCCCCCTCAAGAAGACGCCGATGGCCCGGAGGCGTGATATCGACGCAACAATTCCGCCGCTTCGTCCTCCGGAATGTCGCGCCATTGTTTCATCAGGTCTGCCAGAACGCATCCTGCGTCGGTCCGGTCTTTGCGAGGATCGCCTGAAATCTCCCGGCCTCCGCGATCGCCACCTCGGCTTGCGGGTGACCGATCATCACGTCTCCTTCATACGTCATGCGGTTTCGCTTGTGGCGCATGTCGTCGAGGTAGTCAAGCGTCCCCTTCAGGGAGGCATCGAGGACGGCTTCGCAGAACTCAATCGTGGCCTTGTGTTGCAAGCTGGCGGCCTGACGATAGCCATGGGCTCGCATGAGCGCGAGCGCCGTCTTGAACATCGCGTCGTAAGCGGTGTCGTATGCCTTCGCCTCGTCGATTTCAAGAAACGTGCGGACGTTTTGCTAATCTTTCCGCGCGGCCGCCAGCAAGCTTACTTCCGCTCGAAGTGGGAGAACGTGACGCTGGCGCGGAGGAAGGCGTCCGACTCCTTGGCGGGATCGAACGTCAGGAACAGGTGCTTGGACTTGAACCGCGGAGCCTCCGTCTCTACGCGCTCCAGGAATTGGATGAAGTGCGTTCGGGAAATCGGCGCGTCCGGCGTGCCCGACAGCGTAATGGCGTATTCCGTCTCCTTCCACTTCTCGCCGGATCCCGACCTCGACGTCGGCTTGATCGGTGCCGCGGGGAGCCCCACCTCCCGGATCTTTTCGGACAGGAATCCCGGATACGACTCGGCCTGGACCTGGCCTCCGCGCGGAAGCTGACTCTTCTGGCGCTCCAGCTCGCGATACCGGCTGCGGAGCTTCTTCAATTCTTCATAGTCGATCTTGGCCTCTGCGAATCGCTCCTCGGCCGCGGCCACGCGCCCGCGGAGATGCACGAGGAATCCCACGAGCCCCAGGCCCAGCACCGCCGTGGCCGCGAGGGCCCACGACGTGAAGGACCATTCTCTCAGACGCAATGGTACCATGGCCGTTCATCCGCCTCCGCCAAGGCTTCGGCGGGCCTTCGCCACGCCGTAGCAGCCACAAGGAAAAAGAACATTACAGACGGCGGGCTCATGTCCGGACCCGTTTCATCGCGAAGGAAAACCGGTAATTCTCCCCATCCTTGACCGGCGTGTAATCGCCCACCGCGATATTCCATCCCTCCTGGAACGGCTCGGAGGTCGCCAGGCATTCCCGCAGCTTCTCCCCGAAGACCGGATTGCGGATCACGCCTTCGATCTTGATCGAGATTTCCCCGCTCGTCGTCGGCATCTGATCGACCCGCACGCTTCCGATCGCGCAATAAAACGTCTCTTCCCCGAACTGCTTGTCCTGACACTCGGCCAAGAAGCGGCGAAACGCCTTCCACACGCTGCCCGCCAGATCCAGGGCGGAGCGCTCGATCGGATGATCTCCGGCCCCCACCTCGTTGCTGAGTCGGTTCACCGCCTCGCGAAGAGTCTGCGGCGCCCGAACCGGATCGGCCATGAGCGCTTCCGGTATTTTCTTGGGACTGTGGTTGACGGCGTCGGACACCACCTGAACCTGGTAGTCCACGACCGCCTCGGTCGCCCGCGTCAGGTCCGACGCCCGGAACCAGAGGTTTAGCGCGAAGAGCGCCAGGAGCAGGACGAGCAGATCTCCCGTCACCAGCGCCGTGGACCGCACCGCGTCGAACTTCTTGGCATACGCGAACTCATTCTTGCGGAAGTCCGTTCCCATGTCGTCATGGTCCACCGCCTTCAACGCCAGCCCGATGGGAACCAGGTACGAACGGGACAGCTCGCGGTCCCGATCCGGAGGCCGTTGCATTTGTCCCAGCGCGTCGAACGCAATCACGGGTATGCCCGTCGCGTCCGACAGAGGGCGGGTCACCTGCGCCGGATCCAGATCCCGCTGAACGAGATCGAGGTCGCCCGTCAAGATCATGTATTCGGGGGTCGTGGACCCCGCCGCCGCCATCAGGAACCGCCCCACTTCCTTGGCCAGAATCGCGATCAGTTCCTGAGTCGCCTTCGCTTCCTGTCCGTGCGGCAATCCGAATCGGATCGTGCGGATCGAACGGGGCTTGCGATTCTCGACCAGAATGATCTTGGTGAAGCGCGAACTCCCGTACAGCACCAGGAACGGATTGGGTTTCGCGACCGCGCCGCACGCCACCAGCGCGTTGAACAGCGCCATCGCGTCCAGATCGAGGATGGCCGGATCCACGCCGGCCGCCTCCAGCATCGCCAGCCGCTCCTTCACGACGGACTTCGGCACCCCCGCGACCAGAAGCTGCGTGCCCTTGTCCGTCTCCTCCGCGCGAGCATAGTCCACCACGAGATCCTCGATCGCGAAGTTGTGGACGAGATGCTCGAACTCGAATCGAACGGTCTTGCGGATCTGATCGTCGGACTTGAACGGAACGTGCAGCTCGCGCACCACGGCGTCGCCCGTATCGAGGGAGGCGGCCACCTTGCCGCGCGCGCCGCCGATCTTGGCGACCGCCGCCCGCACCGCCTCGGCGGCGCGGTCCGACCAGGGACGGTCTTCCTGGGAAGGAATGGGCGCTTCCGCGAACGAAACGATCCGGGAACGCTTTCCGTTCTCCAGCGCCAAGGCGCGAACGTGCGTCCCGTTGATCTCGATGCCGATGCCGCGAGCCATAAATAGAAGTCTCGAGTCGCGAGTCCCGAGTCGCGAGTCCCGAGCCGGCTATTTTAACGACGTGGCGCGCCGGGCGTTGGCCGTGGAATGAAGCCATTCGCCGCGGAAAATTTCCGCGACGGGTCCGGTCATGAGCACCCGCCCGTCCGGTGCGCGCTCGATGAGGAGCGTTCCGCCGCGCAGATCGATGGGCACGCGCGAGCCCACCCGCCCCGCCTCCTGCAACGCCACCGCCGTGGCGCACGCGCCGCTCCCGCAGGCGAGCGTCTCGCCCGAGCCGCGCTCCCACGTCCGCTGGCGGACGCGGCCTCCTCCCAGGACGCGAACGAACTCGACGTTGACCCGGGAAGGGAAATCCGGATGCCGCTCGATCGCGGGCCCGAAACGCTCCACGGGAAAGAGATCGGGATCCTCGACTTCCACGACGAAATGAGGGTTGCCCATGGAAATGACCGTGCCGCGGAGCGTCAAGTTTTCAACCTCCACGGAGGCCTCCAGACGGTCCGTCCGTCCGTCGGCGCGGACGTGGAACTGCGGAGGAATGGGCCGCGGTTTCCCCATGTCCACGGTGACCTCGTCCACCTTTCCCTTCCGAACCCGCAGATCCAGGCGCACCACGCCGGACTTGGTCTCGAGATCGATGGTCTTCTTCTTCGTCAGCTTCCGCTCGTAGACGTACTTGCCGATGCAGCGGATGCCGTTGCCGCACATCGCGCTCTCGCTGCCGTCGGCGTTGTACATGATCATGCGGAAGTCCGCCCTCTTCGAAGGCGCGATGAGAATCAGCCCGTCGGAGCCCACGCCCGTGCGGCGGTCGGATATCGCGCGCGCCAATCGGGAGGGATTCGGCACGCGCTCCCGGGCCGCGTCCACGTAGATGTAATCGTTGCCCACGCCGTGCATCTTGGTGAATCGCATAGGGCCATCATAATAATAGAAGCCAGGAGCCGGAAGCCAGGAGCCAGGAGCCGGAATTCAGAAAAGGCGTGGAATCCAGCGAGGCACCCTCCGGCAATACTCCACGTACTCGTTTCCGAACCGGCGGCGGAGATTCGGCTCCTCGTGCAAGACCACGAAGAGATGGAACCCCGCGGCCAGGAACGCGGCCCACGCCCAGATCGCCCACGTTTCAAGCACCAGGCCCAGGCCGGCGAGCGTGAGGAGGACCGCCACGTACATCGGATTTCGCACCCACCGATACGGCCCCCGGCGCACGAAGATGCGGGGAGGGTCGATCGGCGCCGGCGTGCCGCGGCCGACGCGGGCGAAATCCAGGATGCACGTCAACAACGCCGCGACGCCGATCAGGACGGGCAGGAGACCTCCCCACTTCCACGACCCGGCCTCGAACCGAGCCGTTTCCCATGGCTCGAGAAGCCAGGGAATCACGACCAGCGCGGTCCCGGGCACCAGAATCGTGAAAAGGAGCGCTTTGGCATAGAGCATCCGAACGATTCTATATGTTTGCACGGCGCGCGCCCGAATTTAGAATATCCCCCTGGAAGCGGAGAGAGGACATGCCGGTTCTCGCGGGTATCGACGAAGTCGGTTACGGTCCGAAATTGGGCCCCCTCGCGGTCGGCGCCACCGCGTTTCGCGTTTCCGAAAGGTCGATCGATCTTTGGCGCGCGCTGTCGGAAATCGTCTCCACGCGACCCGACCCCGACCGACTGCCGGTCGCAGACAGCAAGAAACTCTTCACTCAAGCGAGCGGGATCGGGACGTTGGAGCCCACGGCGCTGTCGTTCCTCTCGATGCTGCCCAACCTTCCGGGGCGATCGTTCCGGGAACTTCTGGATCGAGTGACCCTCGAAGGGCCGGACTGGAAAGCCGAGGCGCCCTGGTACGAGACGGGGGATTTGCCGCTTCCGCAGGCGACCGAGATGGAGCGGCTCAATCGATGGACCCCGGCGCTCTGGACCGCTTTGCAACGAGCCGTCGCCCGGCCGATCGGCGTGTGGATCGCCTGGTCGGAGCCCAGAGCGTTCAACCGAGCCGTCTCGAACGGCTGCAACAAATCGGACTACCTCTTCGCTCAATCGTGCAGGCTGGTGCGCGCCGTCCTGAACGCCGGTCCCGGCGAGGACGTGATCGTGCGGATCGGCAAGCACGGTGGCCGGCGCATGTATCTGGCCGGGCTGGTCCGCGAGTTCGGGCACGTCTGGGTGCTTCAGGAGACGGCGCGCACGTCGCGGTACGAATTCCGGGAAGGCGGCCGCCGGATCCTCCTGGAGTTTCTGATGGACGGCGAAGAGCGCGATTTCTCGATCGCGCTCTCCTCCATGATCGGGAAGTATCTGCGCGAAGGCGCGATGCGGCTGTTCAACGAGTGGTGGATGCGCCGGGCCGAGCCGACCCAGCGCACCGCGGGCTACGGCGCCGACGCCTGGCGGTTCTACCGCGAGATCGAACCGCATTTCGTGAAGCTGGGTCTGCGCCCGGATTCGGTGCTCCGGACCCGTTGACCGCGAACCGTTGACCCGAGGGTCGGACCTGAATGCCGCGCGATCGTGGAGCCGATTGGTCTGCGGTCAACGATTTACGGTCAACGAGATTGAGGAATGGCCCGCAAACGCCGCGGCCGGCAGCTCGAGCGCGTCCTGCGGCTGATCCGCGCCTTCACCTACGCCCAGAACGGATACACGCTTCCCGAGCTCATGAGCGAGTTCGCGGCGTCCCGGCGCACCGTGTATCGGGACCTGGAGACGCTGGAGCGTGCCGGCTTCCGGTTCGAACGGGAGGGGAGCGGCGAAGGCCGCCGCCGCTGGCGGTTCACGGCGGGCCAGCGCAAGCAGCTCGGCATGACGTTTACCGAGGACGAGCTCGCGTCGCTCTATTTCTGCATCAACTTCCTCTCCCCCCTGCGGGGGACGCCGCTGCGGGAGGGCCTCGAGCGCGCGCTCTCGAAGATCGAATCGACGTTCAACGCGCGCGACCGCGAGCGTTTCGAGGATCTCATTTTCACGCACCTGGCGCGGCCGGGCCCGCACAAAGATTACGCGCGCCACGGCCGCACGCTCGCCGCCGTCAGCCGCGCCTGTCTCGAACGTCGCAAGCTGGTGCTGACCTATCGGGCGACCGCGGACGATACGCCGAAGACGTACCGCTTCCATCCGTATTGCCTCGCCTACGCGGGCGGCGATCTCTATTCGATCGGCTTCAGCGAGCTGCGGCGCGGCATCCGCACGCTGCGCATCGACCGCATCCAGGATCTCTCGGTCACGCCGGAGCCGTTCGAGCGGCCCAAGGATTTCGACGCGGAGGAATATCTCGTGCGCGGCTTCGGGATGTACGCCGAAGGTCCCGTCGAGTCGGTCCGGATCGAATTCCGGGACAAGGCGGCTCAAACGATTCGCGACAAGGAGTGGCATCCCACGCAGCGCCTGGAAGAGCGGTCGAACGGCCGCGTGATCCTGAAGATGCAGGTCCAGGGCCTTTGGGAGGTGGCGCGTTGGGTCTTATCCCACGCCCCCAACGCGCGCGTGCTGGAACCTCCAGCGCTCCGGCGCCTGGTCTCGGATCTGGCCCACGACATGGCGCAAAGCCATCAAAAATCGTAAATCCCGACATTTTTCCTGCGGCTTTTCGGCCCGTCGGCGCACACCGTGTTATGATGGACGACATGCCGAGACCGGAAAATGAGAGGGCCCCGGAGTGGGCGCGGCGCCTTTCGGAGGATGTCCGCCTCTATTTGAAGGGAGCCATCGAGGATCGGCGGCGGGCTGAAGCAGACCGCCGGCGCGCCGAGGAGGATCGCCGGAGGGCCGAAGAGGATCGCAAACGGGCGGACATAGATCGCCACAGGGCCGAAGAGGACCGCCGGAACGTGGATGCCGACAGGAAAGAGTTGGCGCTCTTCATGCGGCAGTCCATGAAGCGCGCCGAAGTAGATCGCCACAGGGCCGAAGAAGATCGCAAACGGGCGGAGCAAGACCGCGAGGACTTCAAGCTCGATCGCCGGAACTTTTCCCGCCTGATGGCGTACGTCGTCAAGACGGGAGACAAACGCGTCCGCCTCACGGAAGAAATGCTGCGCACGTTGCGCGCGCAAGGAAACGGACGCCACGGCTACGGTCGCCGGGGCAACGGACATTGAAAAGCTGATGGCTCGTAGCTTGTGGCAGGACTGCTACCAGCTACGAGCACCAAGCTATTTTCGTCCCTCCTTCAGCAACGCCTCGAAACGCGGGTCCGCCCGAAGGGCGTCGAGATCCTTGTCCTTCTCCCAGTGCTCGATCGCCCGGTTGTGGCTTGAACAGCAGTGATAGTTGAACACTTCCGCGGCGACGGCCCGATCCAGATGCTCGAAGGCGGCCTCGATCGATTTCGCCCTGGCCTCGCCTTCCGCGGACGCGGCCTCGATCGAACAGAGGCAGCCGAGGTTGTAGTGCATCCACGCGACGGCCCGCTTCTCGTCGATCGTCATGTCCTCCCGCGGCGGCCGCATGGCCGCGGCCTTGAGGAGATGTTCCTTCGCTGCGCGATAGTTCTTGAACGACAGATCCTGATTGCCCACCCGCAGATGGTATTTCCAATCTTTCGACTCGCGACCCACCGCCAGATCGGCGCGCTTCTTGTCGATCTCCTCGCGCTGGCGCTGGACCTGTTTCCACACCCGCGAGCCGCGGAGCTCGTCCGGAAAGAGGTCGATGACCTGAAGCGCCTCCTGGAACTTCTTTTCGGATTCCAGAACCTGGACCAGATCCGATCGATCCTTCCACCACGCCGCCGCCTTCTGTTCGTACGCGTCTTCGTAGCGCCGTTCCGCCTCCTTCACGTCGGCCATCCGATCCGGAGCCTCCTCGGCGGCGCGAGCCCTCGCCCGGGCGAACAGCGCCACCACGTCGTCGCGCCGTTTGAACGCCTCGCCGTCCGCGCCGGCGAGTTCCCGGGCTTCTTTCAGGAGCGCCTCAACGTCCTGTCCGGCGGCGGCCTCCCGCTTCCGCCGCTCCCATCGATTGACCAGCTTCTTCCATTCTTCTTCCACGGAGGTCCCGCGCACCTGCGCTTCGAATTTCCGGAGCTCCACCAGCGCGACGTCCACTTCGGGTTGCGCGAACAGGAACCGTTCGATCTGCACCATCGCCTGCCGGGCTTTCTCCTCCGCCTCGATCCGCCCGCTCGCGCCGGCCGCTTCCACGTTCGCCGGGTGATCCGGGGGGGCGGGCGCGTTTGGTTCCATGGAGCGCAGCAAGAGGACGAGCAGCGCCGCGAGGCCCGCCATGCCGACCGCCCCGCCCACATACAACGGCCGGAAATTCCGCTTCGGCCGGACGTGGCGGCGCGTGGTGCGCGGGCGGTCCGGAACCCCCACGACCGGCGCACGGGCCGCCGGACGCCGCGCCGGAGCGGGAGCGGCGCCGGGCGGGGAGGAGAGCAGAGCCTGCCTGCACCGCTCGCAAAACGTCTTGTCCTTAACCGTCCGCGCCCGGCCCATCGCGAGGTCCTCCGGGGGGACCGGAGCGCCGCACCGCCCGCACTGAACCGTTTCAGGCTCCATCGCCGTCAGGCCCTCTCTCTTTCGGGTAGGAACCGTGGAATAATAAATGCTCCATGTCCCGGATAGACCGCCAAAGCGCAAGAGCGCCACTTAGCGGAAATTCCGCTCGTACCACTCGCGCCAATCGTCGTAATTGGAGCCGTGATTCTGCCGCGTGAGCCGGCGGAGCGCACCCTCCGCCGCCCGGCGCACCATGTCATTGTCGGATCGAAGCCGTTCGATCAGCGCCTCCAGCGCCTCGCGTTCTCCTTGGCCGATCTTGGCCAGCGAATTGCAGAGACGCGCGGCCACGTCGGCGTTCAGCTCCGCCGCCAGCGATTCCCCCAGGGCCCGCGCGGTCGCGGGATCGGGAGACAATTCTCCCAGCGCGCCCGCCGCCGCCTCCCGCGCCGCCTCCCCGCGGTCCCGCAGCAGTTCCGTCAGCGCCTCGCGAATGTCCGCTTCGGGGAAATCCGCCGCCTTCTTCGTCGACGCCAGCAGTCCAAGGCCGCGCGCCAAATCCGCCTGAGCGGAATCATCCGCCCGGCGCAGCACGCGGATCCACATGCGGGCGAGCTCCGCGTCGGCGCCGGTCCGCTTGGCCAGATCCATGGCTCCCGACACCGCGATGCGGCGGACGGTATCCTCCGGATCCTGGGACGCTTCCACCAGATCCGGTAGGGCCCCGGCATCTGCCAGTCGCGTCACGGCGCTGACCGCGGCCGTCCGGACCGCGGATTCCGGATCGCGCAGCAGCGGCGTCATCGATCGCACCATGGAGACGGCGCCCCGATCGGCCAGGATATAGACGGCGCCCGCGCGAACGTCGGCGCGCGGCGAGGCCAGCGCTCCCCTCAGCGCTTCGTCGAACGGAACGTCCTTCATGCGCCTCAACGCTTCCAGCGCCCAGGACGTGCGGTCCGGATCCAGCGCGGAAATCCTGTCGAGCAGATGACGCGCGCCCCCTACGCCGAACTCGCGCAGTTCTTCCATCAATTCCTGGCGACGGTCGCGAGAGGCTCCCGAAACCCGCTCGAGGATCTCCTCGACGGAGGGCATCGCCGCCACTTTGGATACCTCATTGGGCTCCTCCTCGGCCGCAGGCGCCGGTACGGGAGTGAAAAGGTCGACGCGCGGGAGGTCGGAGCCGGCGGTCCGGATCACGAGCCGCTGGATGCGGTAGATGTCCACCGCCTTGATTCGGACCATCGCCTCCGGACTCCACCGGATCACCACCCAATCCTTCCCGCTCTCCTCCAGCACGCCGTCGATCACGTTCCCGTTTCTCAACTCCACCCGATGCGTGTCCCTCCACTCCCCGCCCAGCTTCTCCAGCACCCGCGCCTCCTCCCCTCCCGGCGCCATCCGACGGACGAGCTCCCCCATGCTCGCCACTCCCACCACCTCTCCCACCTTGCGCCCCTCGGCGTCATAAAATTGCACCGCCGGCACGCCCGCGATCTTCCAGCGCTCCCCCATCGCTCGGAGCACGTCCCGATCCGTGCAGTCCACCAGCACCCGCACATATTTCTCCGACAGCCTCACCACCGTGTCGTCGCTGAACGCGCCCGCGTCCAACCGCTTGCAGAACCGGCACCACTCCGCCGTGAAGTACGCCATCACCGGCCGGCCCTCTACCTTCGACTTCGTCAGCGTCTCTTCCAGGTCTCCCCGACTCCACGCGATCTTGCCGCCTCCGGTGTCCGGGGTTTGAAGAGGGGCGGAGATCGGCAAGACGGCAGCCGCCAGCATCACGCAAAGCAGGTCCATGGCCGTTTTCCCCCGTTTTATAGATCCGCAGACGATAAAGCGCGGTTTCCGCGATCGACGCGCGCTCGCGGGCCGCAGCGAACCATTGTACGCATTCCCGACGCGCGCGCCATGGAGAAGTCCCAGGTCGACGGCCCGCGGACGCGCCTCATTTGATTCGGCGTATTTGCCGGATCGCCACGCCGGAAGGGGTCAGGAGTCCGGTTCGGAGGCCGCCGTCGTGCGTGATGTTCGGCGTGCCCACGATGGTGATGGCGGATACCTTTCCCGAGACTCCCAGCCGCACGTCTTGCGCGTTTTCGGCCAGCAAGGCGCCGCGGAGGTTGGGCGTGCCCGCGATCAGGATCTGCTCGTGAGCCGCGTAGAACCCCCTCAGATCGTTCAGGCCGGGGGTGCCGGCGATGGTGAGATCGCCCCGCGCGAGCGCCGCCACGTCCAGCATGGAGGGGTATGGCGTGAGCTTGATGTCGCCGGAGATCTTCATCGTGCCCAGGACGAGAAAGCTCGCCTCGAACGTTCCGGTTCCGGCGATCGTCAGGTCCGCTTGCACCGCATAGACTCCGGCTGGAGGCGAGCCCGTTCCCGCATACGTCCAGCCCGTGCTGGACGTGTAGGTGAAGCCGTTCCAGTTGGCCGTGAGGCCGGTGAGCGGATCCCGGCCCTTGAGGTTGGCATTGAAGAGGACGTTGAGGTCGGCATCCGTGATCGTCCCGTCCTCCTTCAAGAAGTAGGTTCCATGGCTCCAGAATTCGAACGGATCGATCTCCGGAATCGCGTCGGGCGGCGTGTCCGGCATCAGCGCGCCCGAGGTCGCGTCCGGCGATCCCGTGATCGTTCCGCCCGCGTAGCTCGTCCCTTCCACATGGTTCGCGACGCCCACGAACGTCAGACGTTCGTTCGCCTTGATCGTCGGTTCCAACCCGTTCACCTTCACGGCGCCCAGGATGTGGACGTTGCCCCCGCCCAGCACCGCGTGCCGCTGCACGTAGGTGGGCGGCTCGAAGCAAAGAACCGCCTCGATCTCCCGTTGGGTTCCGTCGTCGAGCGTCGCCGTCACGAAGGCCACGATCGTGTCGTCGGTATCCTCCAGCGGATTCCCGTCTCCGTCGTCGTTGTCCCGCAGCACCACGAGATAGCCTCCGCGCCGGAACGGCTTGTTCTGGCCGAAGATCACCTCCGCCTCGGTCTTCGCCGGCGCTTCCGGGAACGTCGCCGCGCCGTCCGCTTCCGGATTCGCTAGATACGTGCCGAACTCGGCCTCCTTCTTCATGCGATCGTAATTCTCCGCCGCCCGCGCGGGGAAGTTCACGGCCTCCACCTCGAATACGCGATCCGGCGGCGGCGACGCGTTCCGGCAGTACGCCAGGATCGAATTCCATTGGGCCTTGCCGTTCATCCCCAGCGCCGGATCCCAGGCGTCCGTCGTGCGGTACTCGTAGAGCGCGCGCCGCGCCCGCTCCAAGCCGGCCCGGCAGGTCAGCTCCGTTTCGTCCAGGTATTTCCCCTCCTTCGTCAGGCGACGACGGAACATGACCTCCGTCGTGAGCGCGACGGCGGTCGCCGCCAGAATCAGCGCCAGCCCCACGGCGATGATCAGGGTCGATCCTGGACGGAAGAGCCTCGGCGCGGGAATGCCCATATTTCATGCTAATTGTACCCCTCCGCGGCGTTCACCACAAGCGGGAATTTCGATCGTGACGTTCATTCGCGGCGCCCTCGACGAAACCACGCGCGTCACGCGTCATCATCGTTCGCCGGCCCAACCACTCGAATCCATGGCCGGGCCGGTTCCACGTCGCAAAGGACGCGCGCCGCCGGTTCCATCGATCCAGCGATCTTCCCTTCGCCCAATGGGAGAGCGGGACCGGCCTGGAGGTGGGGAGATATCCGGAGATCGGGAGAGAGGGCCTCTGCCCGCATCGCCCGATTTTCCGAAAATTTGACCCGAAGGACGCGCCGCGGGAGAAAGAATCCGAAAGAAAGGCGCCGCCTCGCGGGCCGGCGGGTCGTCGTTCCCCGGAGTTCCGGTCACCTGATCTGGCGCATCTGCCGAACCGAAACGTTGGTGGCCTGGTCGATCATGGTGTTCAGGCCGCCGTTGTGCGTGATCGTGACGCTGCCGCCCGCGTCCAGCGCGATCTGCGAATTAATCAAGCGCCGAGCGTAGTCGCGGTTTTCGGCCATGACGGACCCCGAAATCGTCACGTTGCCGCCCAGGCCCATCTGCTCATGGGCCGCATAGAACCCTTCCAAATTCACGCCGCCACCGCTGACGTTGCCCGCGGCTTTCAAATCGCCGCGCACGAAGACGCCCACATCGCCCATCGTCGTGCTATAGGGCCGGATCGTCACGCTTCCGCTGATCGACATGCTGCCTTCCACCAGGAACGTCGCATCGTAGACACCGCTGCCGGAGAGGGATACGTCGGCTTCGAACGCATAGACCCCCGCCGGCGGACTTCCGCCGGTGGTGCGGCCCCATCCCTGCGCCTTCTGGTATTTGAATCCGTTCCAGCTTCCGCTCGTATCCGTGTTCTGATTGAACAGCTCGGTGCCGGTCGCCGGATCGATGACGCGGCCGTCGGCCGTGAAGACATACGTCGCCTTGTCCCAGAAGTTTCGAGGATTCACCTCCGGAAGCGGGATCGCGGGCATGCCGGACACCACGGCGCCCGAGCCGGCCCCGGGCGAGCCCGTCACCGTTCCGTTGGCGGACGAAGTCCCTTCGATGTAAGGACCTCCGTCAAAGTCCAGGTCTTGGTTCGCCATGATGTCGCCGTACGTGCCCTGCACTCTCAGCCCCGCGGCGCCGTGAACATTCATATCCCCTCCCGACAGCATGGCGTGGTCGGGCACGAAAACCGGAGGGGTGTAATAAAGCGTCGCTTCCATCTGCCGTTGCGTGCCGTCCGACAACGTGGCGGTGACGGTGGCCACGATCGTGCGGTCCATGTCGACCAAGGGATTCGGATCGGGATCGTCGTCGTTGTCACGCAGGACCACATGGTACCCCCCTCGGCGGAACGGCTTGTTCTGTCCGAAGATGACGGCCGGATCCAGGCGGTCCGGAGCCAGCGGATCCGTGGCCGCTCCATCGGCGTGGGGGTCGGCGAGATACGTTGTGAATTCGCTGCGGCCCTTCACGAGGTCGTAGTTGGCCTTGACCTGATCCATGAAGTCCGTGGCGGCTGCGTTGAAGATGCGATCGCTCGCCAGCGATATCTGGTTCGGGTCGTTGTATGCCAAGATGGAATTCCACGCCAGCACGCCATGGATGAGGGGGTCCCAGGAACCCACCAAGGCGAGGGCGGGATCCCAGCTCGGCGTGGCGCGATAAGTGAACAGCGCGCGGCGCGCCCGCTCCAGGCCCGCTTTGCAGATGATGGTCGCTTCGTCGTAATCGCGGGCTTCTTTCGTGTGCTTGTAATTGAACGCGACCTCCGTGACCAGCGCGACGGCGGTGGCGGCCAGGACGAGCACCATGACGACGGCGATGATCATGGCGGAACCACGTTCTCTTTTGGGGGGCATAGCCTTCTCCTTCTACTGCGGATTCTCGAGACGGATTTCCTCTTGGTTGCGCGAAATGAGCAGCTTCTTGCGGCGCGTGTCCAGGTAGGCGTGATACAACGTCACGCGCACCTTGCGGGTGGCCGCGGACGCCGCGAGATTGGGCACTTCGTTGTTGTCGGCATCCAGCATGATGAACATGGGGTCGTCCACGCCGTCGCCGTTCACGTCGCCGTCGAGGTCCTGTGCCAGGCCCGGCTGGGAGCGCACGGCCAACTTGCCGGCGATCTTGGTATCCTTGGATGGATCCACGGTGCCTGAAGCGTCGATAAATTGGAGCACCAGATTGCCCAGGTAGAAAAGGTCATCCAGGTCGCCGTCGCCGTTCACGTCATAGTTGACCCGATGCACTTTCAAGCCGGCGGGGATGGCGGGAAGGATCACGATCGGCGCCGGGGCATTGGGTTCGCGGACGACTTCATCCGCCACGAACCGGATCGTGGCGGAACGGCCGGCGACCATTGCCTGGCTGGCGTCGCCCGTCCGGTAGCCGTACAAGGGGACGCCTCCAACGATGCCCATCGCCACTTGGTATCGAACGCCCGTGTGGTCGTGGTACGCCGGGGGACCTGCGATATCGTTTTCGATGGACACGATGCGCGCAAACTGGAGCTCCTGCCGCACCCGGTCGATGGCCATGCGGCCTCGGACGGTGAGGTCGGCGCGCGTGCGCGCTTCGTCCGCGGCGGTCATTCCGCTCGCGTGCACCATGAACGCCAAACCGACCATGACCGCCAGAACGGCCGTGGCGATCATCACCTCTAGGAGCGTCAGTCCCTGTTTCCGGGATCTCATTTGCCGATTATCGTTGAGGTCTCGAAGCGGCGCTGTCCGCGCTGGCTCTGCCAAGTGATTTCGACGAACATCGTAACGATGTCCGGTACAGAGGCGTCGAGCCGGACGGTTCCAACGGGGTTGGTCAGTCCCAGCACGGGGAACGTATATCCCGCCGGATACTGGGTCGGGAGGGTGCCGAAATCGCGGGCGCGCGCTTCGTCGATCTTGCTCATGGCCGCGTCGCTGGCGATCTGAAGCTGCCGGTCCAGATCCTGCATGGTCATGTGATTGAGGATCGCGCCGATGATGCCCGTCATCGCGATGGCGAGGACGGCCAGCGCGATGACGACCTCGAGCAGCGACATACCCCGGGGCCGCCGGCGAGCGAGGTTCATAAGATTAGTATACCCTCTTTGGCGCGGAATGGCGACCCTTATTTCATGGGTATCCTAAGAAAAGACCGAAGCCGCCCGCCAGCGCCGCGGCGAGCGCCAGGAGCGCGAGGCGACCTCGCGGGCGGTAAAAGAGGAAGAGCGCGGCGCCGTAGCCGGCGGCGGCCGCCGCCGCCTGGAAGGCCGGCGAGGCGCCGGAGATCAGAAAATCCAGGGCGACGCTGACTGCGGTGGCGCCCGCGGCGGCGGCGGCCGCTCGAGCGATCGGGAAATGCCCGCCGACGTTCGATTTCAGGCCCACCGCCACGTAGAGCATCCACCCGTAAAGGAACGTGGCGGCGGCCAGGCCGATCCGGGAAGCGTCCATCGCGCGGGAATTGTACGCGATTTCGCTTGCGCCACCCCCATTATGGGCTATAGAATAAAAGGGCCGCGGGTGTAGACGAACCCCCATCGGGGTAATGACTGGCAAACTTAGCGAGCACCCGCGGTTTTTTTTTGCCCGCCCGTCCCCCATTCATGTTTGTTTTGACAATCCGCGCCGACGCCGGATACCGTAAAGCCGATTCGGGCACATTCCCGAGGGAGCGGGGCTGAACGAAACCGAACATGCGCTGGGCGAACGCCTGGATCGCCTCCGTGGTGGCGGCGCCCTTTTTCCTGATCCCCGCTTCGCTCGCCGCCCAGGACTGGATTGCGGTCGATCCCGTCTCGAAAGGCGCCGGCAACGCGGGGGTCGCGTTACTGGAAGGACCGGCGGCGACGTGCTGGAACCCCTCCAGCCTGGCGCGCGCCACGACGGAACCGTTCAGCTTCGCCGGCGGATACGGTTTCTCCGGCTATGCTTTCGGCGGCGTCGCGCTCGAAGGCGATGTCCTGGCGGACGCGGGTCGCGTCGTCAAGTTGCTCGATCAGGTCGACTACCAAGCCGTCCAGGAGCGACTCAACAACGACACGCACTCGCCGCAGGACGTTCAGGACGCCATCCTGCTGGTGGATACGCTGCTCTCGCTGCGCGATCCGGAAAAGGGGATGACCGGCCACGTCGGCGGCGGATTCGATCTGAAGATCGGCGTCGTGGGATTCGATGACATCGAGCTGAAGCCTCAAGTCCGGATGGGCGCGGACGTGGACGTGCTGGAGAACGAGTCGCCCTTCGTGGAAGGAATCAAGTCGCGGCATCTCGGCGGCGGCCTCGAACTGGGGCCGTCGTTCGTGAAGTTCCGCGCCGGCCTGTTCGACAACGTGGCGTCTTCCAGGACGGGACCCGTGTTGACGACCGGCCTCGGCTTCAACATCTTCGGATTCACCCTGGACGGCAACGCGCAAGCGGGGCTGAATCGAGTGGACATCGAGACCGGCGAGGAGGTCCGGAAGGTTCCAGACCAGATCAGCTTCTCGGCCGCGGTGGGGATGCGGTTCGGATTCTGATCTTGGATGAACCGCAAAAACGCCAAAACGCCATCCGGAAGAATTTGGGAGCATTCGTTTGGCGATTCAGCGCTTTGGCGGTTCCTACCTCCCGGTCACTTATCGCCCAGCGGATTCGCCTCGATCCATTTGCGGTATTTCCGGACCATGCTCGCGCGGTTGCCCTCCGGGCCGAAAATCCAGTCGGTGAAGAAGTCCTGGCTCGTGATATGTTTCACCGACAGATACGCGCAGAAGCGGGTCCACCCGTCGGAATCGTCGGACATGACGTCGAGAAGCGCCTTCACGGCCTCCTCGCCTCCCACGTTGCCCAGCGCCAGCGCGGCTTCCGGCCGGCCGTGCGGTTCAGCGCCCTTGAGGATGCCGAGCAGCGGATCGCGCGCCTTGTCGCGGCCGGTGCGGCCCGCTTCGAGAATCAGCGTTTCCGCCAGGGCGGGATAGATGGAAATCTGGCACTTCGTGATGTCCGGTTCGTTCTTGCCTTCGCGCTTGGTCCAGGCTTTCGCTTCGAACGCGCGTTGGGCGGCCTTGATCAAATCTTCTTCCAGGGCGCCGTTCGCCCACGCGCCGATCTTGCCGCCGGTCTGGGCCGCGACCGCGACGACGAACGCCTCGGGGCCCGCCAAGGGCCCGGAGCCGCCCGCGTAGTCGGAGACGTGCGAGCGGCACACCTGGATCGCCTTGTCCATGTCGCAGTCGGCCAGAAGTTGAATCGCCATCGCGCGCACGATCGGGGGACCGTCGGCCGTGTGCCCCTGAAGCTCATCCCCTGAAATCTTCCCGTGCATGTGAAGAGCGCGCAGGGCGTAGCATTTCATCGCGTCGTCGCCCGTGAGCTTCTTGACCTCCTCCACGCCCTTGTCTCCCAGCCCCACCAGCACGTCGACGGCGAGGTAGGCGCAGGCCGGATGAAAACCGGCGACGCCGCGCCGGAGCGCCTCGTCCGTGTAGGGCGCCACGTTGTTCCCGGCCAGCGCCAGGCAGGCCATCTGGCGCAGGACCTTCTTCTTGGATCCGGGCGGCTCGAAACCCTGGGCGTCCTGTTGCACGTCGTCGTTGTGCCCGATCTCCGCCGACAGGACTTTCTCGATCTCCTTGAGCGTCTCGATCGTCTCTTTCGATTTGTCTTTCAAGCGGGCCAGCGCGGGCAGGCCGGTCCAGAGAATGTCCGGCTCTTTTAGACCCACGGCGCGCAGGAGTTTCTGTATGATCGGCACGCCTTTAGGATCGCCGATCATGCCCAGCGCGTAGAGCCCGTAGACCCTGAGCAGGTCGTCGTTTCCCCGCACCGCGGAGATCAGCGAATCGACCGCGCCCGCCTCGCGGCGCCGGACCAATCCCGACAGCGCGCGGAAGCGGACGACGTGGCTCCTCGTGGTTTCGAAGAGGCGGATCAGCTCCTTCGACGCCTCGGGAATCTTGAAGTTCCCGAGCACGGCGGTCGCGTTTTCCGCCAGGAACGGATGCGCCGATTTCGCGCAGGCGAGGACCGAATCGAACGCGTCGTTGCCCAGGCCGAGCAACCGGCGGCAGTACGTGGGGTCGAGCGCGTACGGATAGCCGCTCGTGAGCTCGACGACCGCCAGCCGGTTGATCGCCTGCTGGTAAGCGCCCTTCCCGGGCGGGATGGGTGGAGGTTGCGGCGGCACGGCCATCGTCATCTTCTGGACCTTGCTGCCGATCTTCCCGCCGTACGCGCGCGCGCCGACATACCCGCAGGCGCCCAGCTCGACGCAATGGACGAGCGCTTCGAGCTCGCTGACGATTTCCGGATGAGTGTCCGTGCGGATGCAGGCCATGGCGGCCATCCAGCACAGTTCGACGGGCATTTCCGGCGGGTAATTCCAGCTCACGACGATCTTGCCGCCTCCGCCGGTAGCGAGATCATGCTCCTCGGACGTGACTTTGCCGGTCGATTTCGGAATCTGCATCGCCACGTGGGCCATGATGTCCTTCGTCACCACGCGGAAATAGTTGTAGAGATTGACGGAGCCGTAATCCATGTTGGGAGGCTTGGGGGCGGGCTTCTTTTCTTCGACGCGCGTCGAGCCTTGCGCGTCGGGCTGTTGCGGCTTGTGATCGCCGGTCGGAACTCGGCCCCGGTGACCCGTGGGGGCGGGCTGGCGGAGGACCTTGTCCCATTCGAGCGGCGAGCCCGGAGGGACTCCGACGTCCAAGTCCAACGTTCGAAGTTCAAAGTCCGAAGTCAAGGCGCCGGCTGACGTGGGACGTGGGGCGTGGGGCGTGGGACTTCCGAAGGACCAGAGCGAAAGGAGGAACGTCAAAAGAAGCGTTCGGACGGCGACTCGCGACATGAGCGCTCCTGAATAAGAAAAGAGCCTTCCCTAAATCTGACACCGGGAAAGCTCTTGATGTTCGCGACGGCGCCGACGTCCTTCTGGTATTTGCCCTTGAACGACTCGAGCTGGCCTTCTTCTTCTTCCTCATCTCCTCCCCGGCGGCGGAACTGGATCCCCTGCATTTGCGCTTCGGTGTCGACGTCCCCCTTGAAGGCGTAGCTCTTCAACTCGCCCGTCTTGCGGACGGCGGACTGGAGTTCCTCCTTGGCTTCCTGCCGGGCGGCGCCGGCGAGGACGGCGGCCAGTACGAGCGGTAATGCGCGCTTCACGGCGGGCTCCTTTCTAGAATATGGAAATTTTATAGAGATACGGCCTGGATACATTTTCAATGGGTCCTTGGAAGCGCCCATGGGCATGATCGTTCTCGGATTCTTCACGGCCCTGATGGCGTCGGTCATGACCGCGCTGCTCATCCTGGGCATTCGGGAAAGCCGGTTGAACAAGAAGGGCCGGTGAAAAATCGCCTTGTCGCGGCCCTTCCCCGTATAATGCGCCGTCATGGTCCGCCGAACCGCCCGCGTCGCGCTCGCCGTTGTCCTGATCGCCTGCGGCTGCGTCGAACCCTCCCGCCAGAATCGGGCCATCATTTATGTTGGGGGATTGCAGGACCTCACCCATTGGGACCGGATCAACGGAGGGCGGGGGCTTGACGCGTACGACGCGCTTCTCGCGCTGGATCCGCCCGCCAGCGTTCCCGTCCTGGTCGCTTCGCTTCACGATCCGACGCCCACGCTCATCGACGACCGCATCCACCGGCCGCCCACGGTGGGAGACGTCGCCTTTCACATGCTGCTGCTCATCTTCGGGCTGAAGGCGTCCGACTTCGAGGTCGAAGGCGTCTGGATCGGATCGGACCCCGTCGGCCGCAATCCGATTTACGAAGTGCACCTGGACAACGACGCCGTGCGCGAACGGGTGAAGCGGCGGTTCATGCGGATGGCGATCGATCGAGGCTGGTACGAAGAGGCGGTCACGCAATAGCCGTCGCCAGCGTCTAACAAGAAGAACATGCGCGGCAGGCGTTACCTTGTTTGGTCTCTGGTCGGTTTCGCGTTGATCGGCGTCGTCCTGCTCGTCTGGATCGTCGTCGAAACGCAAAACCGCCGCACCGAGGCGCTCGTCAAGCGACACGAAGCGCAAGCGCTCGCCCAGATTGACGCGTTGAAGGCCGCCGACGCGTCTCGCCCGCCTCTCTTCGAGCCCGCGATCGATTCCAACGCGTGGGACTACTACCGCCTGGCGCTCGACGCGATCGACGGGATGCCCGCTTCCGACAGGAACCTGCTGCCCTCGTTGAGGGACGGAAAGAGCCCGGCTCCTGACGCTCGGCAGATCGACGAAGTTCTTGGCCGCTATGATGAGGTTGCCGCCAACCTGCGTGAGGCGCTGTCATGTCGTCGAGTGGAGCCCGGCTATGCCTATGAACAAGGATTCCTGCTTACGTTTCCATATCTTATTGCATCGACGAGAACAGCGAACTTCCTGTCGGACGCCATGGTCCATCGGCATGCGCAGGGCCGCGATCGGGAAGCGGTCGACCTGGCCGTGATCGGGCTGGGCATGTCGCGCGATGTGGCTCGCAAGGGATTTCTCATCCATCACATGGTCCGGATCGTCAACCAGAACATGGTGCTGTCCAAGTTGCGCGAGGTTCTGGAACGGCAAGCCCTTTCCAGCTCGGATCTGGCATGGCTCGGCGGCGCGCTGGATCGAATCGACGACGGCTCGCTGCCCCTTTCGGATGTCTTCGCGGTCGAGTTCGCGATGTTCAGGGTTACGCTTCTGGGGTTGCTTCGGGGAGGTGGTTCGTACGGTGGTGTGGCCGCGCTTCTGGGCGGGGCGTCGAACGAGCGCGGGTTGTCACGTCTCAAGGAGAGGGTCAAGCGCTTCTTCAGTTCCAGGATGACGATCGTAGACGCCCTTGAAATCGGGGCGCAGCATCAGAAGGAAATGGAAGCCATCGGCCGGCTTGCGGCGCATGAGCGAGCGGAGGCCGCGAAGAAGGTCGAGACCAAGATCAAGGCCGCGGGGAACGAAATAGTGGACAGCATCTTGCCGCAATTCAGCCGCATCTCGAATAATACCGCAGAAGCCGACCTGAATTTTCAGTTGGCCCGCATGGCGGTCGCGGTGGCGCGGCATCATGCGGAAAAAGGATCGTACCCCGCCGCGATCGAGGATCTGGCGCCGAGGTATCTTTCGCGCATCCCTCTCGATCCTTTGACAGGCCGGCCATTCCGATATCGGGCCGCTGCGGACGAGGCGACCGTTTACTCGTTGGGCGGTGATGGCGATGACGATGGCGGGAAGCCGGTTTCGGGCGACGGCCCCGGCAAGGACGGCGACGTCGTATGGAAGGTCGGACGCCGCTAAGAGATTTTCAGGATACGGGCGATATGAAGATGCGCCCTACCAACAGTCGAGGGCCTTATCTCCAATATCGCCGCTATCTGGACCTCCCCTTGAACATCTTGACGCCCTACAAGTCATCGCTTGCGTCGGGCGAGACGAACTTCTAGATTGATCCTGCACTTCCCATGGTGGCGTAGCCAAGCGGCCTAAGGCGGGAGTCTGCAAAACTCCTATTTCGCCGGTTCAAATCCGGCCGCCACCTTTAGAAACGGTTCGGGCGGGGTCGATGGGTCGCGCCCGACCGCTCACATCATCGTGTCTCCACGATCCCGGCGATCCCCTACAACTTGGAAAACAGGAAACGCAGCAGCCCCCACGCTAGATCGAGCTTCCGCTCGTCCTGCCGGCGCAGGAGCGACGTGAGGTCGCGGAGGACCCGTTCCTTGCGCGTGGACGCCTTGGTGGACTCGGCGAAAAAGTCCCCCAGCGGAATGTGATGCGCTTCGGAAAGCTGGATGAGCGATTCCAGGCTCGGGAACACTTCCCGGCGCTCCATCTTGCCGATGGCGTGATGGCTCAGGTTCGCCTTGGCGGCGAAATCCATCTGGGAAAGATCGGCCTGGCGCCTGAGTTCCCGGATCCGGCCGCAGATCCTCGCCTTCCAGGCCTCTTCGTCCATCCCGCCCTCCGGTGCGTAACGCAATGCTCAGGGAGGGCGTAATAAGAGCGTTCTCCGCCGTTGACAACCGCCCGCAATCAGTATTGAATACGTAACACGATCGTTCTTCCTTCAGCGTTCTCTCGCGCCATGCTCGAAGGAGGTTGGAGGCGTCCTCGGCCCGGCCGCGAGGGTCGTTCCCATGAGCAGCGAAATCGACGAACTCCGGCGCCGTCTCAAGCAACTCGAGGAAGAGAACCGAGCGCTGCGCGAAGGAAAACCATTCCGACGCAGCGACACGGTCACGACCCGGATCGCGATGTATAAGAACCATCCGGTCATCACCCTGGAAGGCTCCTTCAGGCCGTTCAGCCTGGGGATCCGGAAGGCCTCGGCGATTGTAGAGAAGATCGACGACCTCGTCGCCTTTGTGGAGAAGTACGGCGCCGGCCTGCGTCCGGGGGAGGAAAACGAGGGTTCATAAGGACACGCCCGTGCCTCCAGCCAAGCTTGATCCTGAGAGGGACAAGCTGATTCGACACTACGGGCTTCACTTCTTTCTTTTCAGACCCAACGCCATAAGCGCCAAGACAGCCGCCAGCGCGCCGGCGCCCTGAGCGCCGCGAGACGACATCGCGCCGAACGCGCAGGAGTCGCCGCCCCCGTGGTCGGCGTCGTCGCCCCAGGCGAGGCGGAAACCGGCGCTATCGCTCCACTCGCTCACGTTCCCGCCGATGTCCGTCGCGCGGGCGCGCCAGTACTTCTCGAATCGCGAGGGGGTGAGACTCAGCCGAACGGAGAGCGCGGAAACTTCCGACGCCGCCGCTTCAATTTCCGAGAAATCCCAGATGGGAGAGACTTGGATCTCGTACCTCAGAGCGTCCGCCGGAACGTCGTCCGTCGAACCTTCCCACATGAATTCCACCGAGCCCCGGTCTACGGAAGCCGAAGCGACATCGTAGCCGCCGGGAGATGCCGGGACGGGGGCCGAAGGGGGAGCCTGGTCGCTGCGGAAGTCCGGACTTGAATCGTTCTCCATGAACTCCGTCCATCCCGGCTCGCTCTCGCCCGTGAGATGGATCAGGCCCAGCGTGCTGGCGGCATCGGGCGTGATGTTGCCGTTCGCGTCCCTCACGCGATAGCGCCAGTCATGGTCGCCGCCGATCCCCAAGGGCGTTCCCGTCGCCGAAATGTCCTCCCACAGCTCCGCGAACGAAGGTCCGCCGGGCTCGTCGATATTGTCGATGCATCGGTATCCGTAAGCGTCCGGCCCTCCGCGCGTCAGCTTCACGGGACCCGCGGAGAAGAGGGTGGATGCGAGAAGGAGAAACGTCGCCGCCGCACGAGATGTGGCTCCGTTCATAGGGTCCTCCCCAGATCAAAGCCGAACCCAATACATGGATCATGCGGTGAACTGGCATCTCCTTGAAGTCCCAGAATTCAAAATTTCACTAGTCCGGTGAAATCGCCCGGCCCTTGCTCCTTTGAGGATAGAGTCTGTATCCTCCCCCCCGTGCGCGTCCTGCATCTCTTCGGCGACTGGAAATGGACCGGGCCCGCCGAACCCACGCTCGACCTGTGCCTGGAGCTGCGCGCGCGGGGCGTCGATGTCCTCCTCGCCTGCCCCCCCGCGCCTCCCGAAGCTTCCACCAGCCTGCCCGTCAAGGCGCGCGAGCGCGGCCTGGAGCCGCGATTCGATTTCCGGCTCAGCAAGGCCCTGAACCTGCGCGATAACCTCGCCGACCTCGGACGCCTGCGGGAAGTCTGCGAGGGAGAAGGAATCGACATCCTCCACGTCCATTCCTCGCACGACCACATCCTGGGTGGTCTGGCCGCGCGGCGCGCCCGCAACCGGCCCCGCGTCGTGCGCACGAACCAGAAGGCCGTGCCGTCGTGGAAGACGCCGGGCGCGTGGGTCCTCTATTCCAAGCTGACCGACGGATACCTCACGTATTCGCGCGCGGCGCTCGAGGCGGACATCGCGGCGTTCGGGCTCGGCGGCCGCGCGTGGCTCATTCCCCCCGGGATGCGCCTGGACCGGTTCGATCCGTCCCTGTCGGGCGCCGGCATGCGGGAGAGATTCGGCATCCCGCCCGACGCGTTCGTCCTCGGCGTGGTCGCCCGCATGCAGCGCCACCGGCGGTTCGACATCCTGCTCGAAGGAGTGAAGCGGGCGCGCGTGCCGAATCTGCGCGTGCTCGTCGTCGGACGCGGCACCCACATGCAGAGCGTGGCGATCGAGCCGGCGCGGCGGCTGGGATTGGAAGCGACCGTGACGTTTACCGGATACCTCGGCGAAAACTACCTGCCTACCGTCGCCGCGTTCGACGCGCTGCTCTTCCTCGTGCCCGGCTCCGACGGCACATGCCGCGCGATCCGCGAAGCCATGGCGATGGGCAAGCCGGTCATCGGCGCGCGGCGCGGCATGATCCCCGAGATCGTCGAGGACGGGCGGATCGGGCTCGTGATCGACGACACGGCCGGGAACATCGCCGGCGCGATCGAGCGGCTGGCGCAGGAGCCGGAGGCGCGGCGCGAGATGGGACGGCTCGGGCGCGAGAAGACGGTCGCGGAGTACGATATTCGGCGGCAGGCTTTGGCGGTTTTGGAGGTGTATCGAGCAGTTACAAATAATTCTCAAAACTTATTGTAACGCTCGCGCCTCACGGCGCTCGCTTATGGAATCCCGACTCGGCAGTTTTAGGTCGCCGACTCGGGATTCCAGGGGGCGGGCGGAGCTTTGGACTTCGCCCGCCGAGAAAAGGTACACCCCGCCCCTTGGGCGGGGCACAATTAAAAAACTCGGTAGTAACAATCCCGACGTTTCGGAACGTAGCCGAAGTCCTCGATCACGCGGCGGATCTCCGGCTCCGGCATGCGGAACGTGGCGCCCGCCTGGCTGACGACGTTCTCCTCCATCATCGTCGAGCCCATGTCGTTGGCGCCGAACTTGAGCGCCATCTGCCCGATCTTCTCGCCCTGCGTCACCCAGCTCGACTGGAAGTTGGGGATGTTGTCGAGGTACATTCGGCCGACCGCCAGCGTCTTGAGATACTCGTGCCCGCCGGTCGGCGGGATGTGCGCCAGCTCGGTGTTTTCCGCCTGGAGGCTCCAGCAGATGAACGCCGTGAAGCCGCCGTCGTTGCCGCGCGCGAGCGCCTCGTCCTGGACCTCGCGCAATCTTCGCAGGTGCTCGACCCGCTCCGCATACGTCTCGACATGCCCGTACATCATCGTGCACGTTGTCTTCATCCCGATCGCGTGCGCTTCGCGCATGACCTCAAGCCAACCGTCCGACATGAGCTTGAGCGGGCTGATCTCCCGCCGCACCCGGTCGACCAGGATCTCCGCGCCCCCTCCGGGGATCGTATCCAACCCGGCCGCGCGCAGGCGCGCCAGCGTCTCCCCGATCGAGAGCTTCGACAGGTGCGCGATGTGCGCGATCTCGCTGGGTGAGAAGCCGTGAACGTGGATGTCGAACGACTTCATGAACCGCAAGAGGTCCTCGTACCATTCGATCTTGTAGTAAGGATGGTGACCGCCCTGAAGCAGGATCTGGACGCCGCCCACCGCTTTCGTCTCGCGGATCTTCCGCGCCAGCTCGTCCTTCGTCAGCGTGTACTCCTCGGGATGCCCCGGCGGCCGGTAGAAGGCGCAGAACGCGCAGTAGGTGACGCAGGTATTCGTGTAATTGATGTTCCGGTCGACGATGTAGGTGACGACCGGCTCCGGATGGAGTCGCCGCCGGACCGCATCGGCGCCCTCGCCCAGGTCGATCAGATGGGCGGACTCGAACAGGAGCAGCGCGTCGCCGTCGGACAGGCGCTCTCCGGCCCTCGCTTTGCCGATGACGCCGTGCACGGCCGTCGCGCCGCTCACCGCCCGTTCTCCGGTCCCATCCGCGTCACGCCCAGGCGGCGCAACACTTCGCTCGCCGTGACGCGCCCGACCAGCTTGTTCTGGCGCAGGACGTAGGCGAATCCGGCGGGGGCGCGGGTCAGCCGCAGCGCGACGTCCAGGAGCGGCTCGTCCTCCTGCACGGTCAGGAAGCGGTTCGGCGCGATCAGTCCGGGCACGGTTTCGAGCGGCGAATCCGCGTGCTGGCGGAGCGTCTTTTCGACGGAGCCGCCGGTGGAGAGCGTCGCCGTCGACGAAAGCGCCAGGAGATGTTCCTGGATCCCCAGGTGAAGGACTGCCGCGGCCGTCACCTCGCCCACGAGATTGCCTTCCGCGTCGACGACGGGAAGCGCCTCGAGACGGGCTTGATTGAAAATCTCGAGCGCCTTCGCCACGGTCGTCGAGGGCGAGACGGACGGGATGGAAGCGGCGGCCGCCAGCGCGCCGCTGGCGGCGTCGCGCGGTTTGGCGGAAAGTTGCTCGATGGCGGCGATCAGTTCCTCGGGCGCCGTCGCCTCCAGGACGCGCTGGACGTGCGCTTCGACGGCGAAGAAGTTCAGGAACGCCGCCAGCGATTGGAGGTAGAGGTTCGAATGCTTCTTGGGGATGGCGAAGAGCAGGACGATGCGGACCTTGTGGCCGTCGGGCGCGCGGAAATCCACGCCGTGGGGGGCGGTGGCGAGGACGATGGTGAAATCGCGGACTTTCTCCGTGCGGGCGTGGGGGAACGCGATCCCGCGGCCCATGGAGAAGGGCCCGAGCTTCTCGCGCTCGGCGAGGGCGGCGAGCAGCTCCGTCTCGGAGATCGCCGTGTGGGTCGCGGCCAGGACGCGCGCCATCTCCGCCAGCGCCTCGTCCTTCGTCTGGGCGGCGAGCCCACACTTGACGAGCTTTGGATTCAGAAGGGAGGAGAGCTTCACCAGAGGAAATTCTAGCGGGGACCGGCGGGGGGCTGCAAGCAAGAGGTGGGATCGCGGGCGGCAAGGGCAATCCGACCGTCAAAACCGTCAAGGCGATCCTGAAGGCCCTGGGTGAATCGATCGAGGGCTGACCCGCCTCCGCCCTGGTTTCTGTTGGGAAGTTCCTGTTGGGCTACGGCGGGGCAGACCGGCCTTCACCGTGAAGCGGTGGGCGGGTGGTGACAAATATATAACAAGCCCCGCCCGCGCGTGGAAATGGCGGCTCATCGCTCCTCGGCGGGCGCTCGGGCGCCGCGGTCGATTCATAGCGATGGGCCTTCTTGCGGATGATGAGCGAATAGCTTTCCCGATCCAGGACGGAGCATCCCGTGGCGAGCCCCATCAAGCTCGCCCCGAACAAGAGACGCCGCAATCGGCACGAGCCGCGCATCGAAGGGCCTTATTCTATCACGCCGTGATGTTCCGCAGCCGGAACACCGCATAGCCGAGCAGGCTGCTCGCGCCGGCGGAGGCCAGCGGCACCGACCAGTACGTGTGTCGCACCAGCTCCGGACGCCACATCGTGGATTTGCCCTCCGCGTACCCGCGCAGCACGTCCAGCGCGTACGAGGGATACAAACTGAACACGTACCGCGCCGCATGGGTACCCAGAAACCCCAAGGCCAGATCCACGCCGATGAACAGCGTCAGTGCGATCGCCACCGCGAACCCGGACGACTCCACCAGCGTCGAGACCGCGATCCCCAGGAACACCGCCGCCACGATCGCCGGCGCGCTCAACCGCACCGCGCGCCACGCGTGGTCCGCCAGTTGCGCCTCGCTCGACTGGGTCAGATAGTTCTCCGTGTCCCACACCGGCCCCAGCTCGCCGTGCGCGCATCCGTACCCGAAGCTCAGCGCCAGCACGAGCGCGAAGAGAAAAAGCGCCAGCAGGAATCCCGTCACGCCCTTCGCCAGGAAGAGCTCCGTCCGCGTGACCGGACGGGTCAGGAGAATCTTGATCGTCCCGCGGTCGAACTCGCCCGCGAAGAGCATGGCGCCGAAAATCACCAGGATGAACGAAGCCATCTTCACGCCGAGCTTCGCCCCGTACGCGAAGAGCTGGATCGCGTTGTGGGGCCGCCACACCGTCTCCTTCGCGCCGGAAAAGACGGTCTGGCCCCACGCGCCCAGCAGCGTGGCGGCCACGAGCAGCGCCAGCGAAATCCAGAAAAACGGATGCCGGACGAGCTTCATCAGCTCGACTCGCGTCAAGCGTGCGATCCGCGTGACCATATCCGATATCCGAGGTCCGATTTCAGATGTCCGATGTCACGTCCCGCGTCCCATGTCCCGCGTCCCATGTCCGATTCATCCGACATCGGAAATCGGTCCAAGCGGTCACTTCGACAGGAAATATTCCTCCAGCGTCGCGCGGTCCGGGACGAATCCCGACACGCGCACGCCCGCCTTCACCAGCTCCTCGTTCAGGTCCGCCCGGTGCGCCGGATCCATGCGCACCACGATTTCGCCGTCGCCGGACTCGGCCACGCCCTGCACATACGGCCGGCCGCGCACCACCTCGAGCGCCCGATCCAGAGGCTCCGCTTCGATCCGCACCGCCCCCGCCGTCTGGGACAGAATCTTCTCCAGCGGCCCCTCGTCGATCAGCCGCCCCTCCTTGATGATCCCCACGCGCGTGCAGGTGATCTCCACCTCGTGCAGCAAGTGACTCGAGATCAGGAACGTGACCCCCTTGGTCCGGTTCTGCTCGCGAATCACGCCGCGGATGTGGTTGATCCCGTGGGGGTCGAGCCCGTTGGTCGGCTCGTCGAGAATCACCAACCTGGGATCGGGCAAAAGCGCCATCGCGATGCCCAGCCGCTGGCGCATGCCCTGCGAGTAGGTGCGCACGGCGCTGTCCTTCCGGTCGCCCAGGCCCACGGTCTCCAGCACTTCATCGATGCGCGACGCGGGGACGCCGGGCGTCAAAACCCGCAAGATCTCAAGGTTGCGGCGGCCCGAAAGATGAGGATAGTAGGCGGGAAGTTCCACCAGCGATCCCACCCCGCGCATGATCGTGATGAACGATTCACGCAGATCCTTTCCGAAGACGCGCACGCGGCCCGCGTGCGGCCGGATCAGGCCCAGGCACATCCGGATCGTCGTGGTCTTGCCGGCGCCGTTGAGCCCCAGGAATCCGTAGATGTCGCCTTCTTCGAGGCGCAGATTCAGATCCTGCACGGCGCGGATGCGGCCGAACGAACGGCTCAGACCCTGGGTTTCGAGGATGGGGGGCATGCTCAAAAGCTCGGTGCTCGTAGCTTATAGCTTGTAGGAGCCTCCCGCCACAAGCTGCCAGCTACGAGCTACCAGCTATTTTTGGAAGAGAGGCAGCCACTCGCAGGGCATCTGAAGCACGATGCCCGCCATCGCGGTGGCGTAGGTGCGGCCCACGTCGTCGCTCCAGGCGCCGTCCGTCTTATCTTGGTGAGCGAGGATCTCTTCCTTGATCCGGACGTAGTACTGGTTGAAGTCGCCCCGGTCCGCCATGTAGAAGGCCTGGGACGCGTAATAGTGGGAGTAGAAATAATGATACCGGCCCCAGCCCACGCGCCGGCGATGATCCTCCAGATACCGCAGTCCGCCGCGGACTTCCTTGGAATCGTAGAGACCCGCGCTGTACAGCGCCACCACGCCGCAGGCGGTCAAGGCGTACGAGACGCGCGTGTCGTTGAACGTGTAGTCGTCGCCCCGCTGGTACGTGAAGCCGCCGTACGGGCTGGCGCACTTGCGCACGTACTCCACCGCCCGATCGATGGTTTCCGTGGGGACCGCGATGCCCGTATTGCGCGCCGCGCGCAGCGCCTGAAGCGTCGACACGGTCACGGACAGATCGGCGTCCACCGGGATGGGTTGATACCGCCATCCGCCGTCGCGGGTCTGCGCGCTGACGAGTAACGCCACCGCGCGCTTCAGCTTCTCCCGAACGTCCGCGCGGGGCGAGCATCCCTGGATCTCCGCCAGGAACATGGTGGCGAACGCGTGGCTGTACATGCGCGTCCCGTTGGAGGTGATGTAGCCGTCCTCCTCGCGCGTCGAGGCCAGGATGAATTCCAGCGCGCGGGCGACCGTCCGGCCGTACTTGCCGCGGTTGGGCAGATGGCCGGCTCCCACGAACGCCATTCCGGCCAGCGCCGTCACGCCGACGTGTTCGCCGTCCTGGCCGTGATAGTCCTCATACAGCTTGTATCCGATCTTGCAGTTCCAGGAGCCGTTGGGATTCTGCCGCGACGCCAGCCACATCAGGCCGCGATCGCACGCCAGCCGCACGCGGAGATCGAAGTGGTCGCGCGTGACGCTCAGCGGCCGCTCCTGCCGCGGCGCGGCGGAAAGCGGCGTGATGAGCAGGATGCACACCCAGATCGCCGCCGCACGCAGGTTTGGAAGCGTCGTCCGCATTACTGGTAGATCTCCACCCGGTTTCCGATGAACAACAGAAGCGACTCCCCAACCACCGTGAATGCGGCCGGCCGTTCCGAAGGCGCTTCGCTGAAAATATTCTGCACCGGCCGGCCCTGCGGATCAAGCAAAGTCGCCGAAAAATCGAACCTTCCGTCCTTTGCGCGGCTGACGGAGAACGCCACCACCTGCTCGCTCGCCAGCGCGGAAACCGCCTGAAGCACCGGTTTTTCGAACGAGTACGCCCATCGCTCTTTCAGGACGTCGCTGGCCGGGTCCAGCGACCGCATCGTCACGCGGCCGTCGTCGCGCCGGGTGCCCAGGATGAAGCGGGTCCCGTCCGCCGCCGTGGAGCCTTCCAGCACGGACTCCTGCGGCCACTCGGCGATCGTCACCGCTTTCAGCTTGCCGTGCTCCATGTCGTGGAGCATGGCGCACGGACCGCGCTTTCCCATGCCCGCCACGAACAGGCCCGCCCGCGTCAGGTTCAGCGCCGAGACGTGCTCCACCAGAATGGAGGATCTCCACGTGAGCGATCCCGCCGCCACGTCGTACGCCTCCAGCAGATTGCCGTTCGTGCGCAGGACCATGACGCCGTCCACCATGCCGAGGATCCTCAGGGCGGAGCCTTGGGAATAGATCGGGATGGACTCGCTCCGGCGGCCGGTCTCCGTTTCGAACCGATGGATCCGATTGGGAGCGACGGTGACGATGCACAGCAGGTCGTCCAGCGTGTGGATGACGGGCAGCGCCATGCCTTCATAGGTCTGGGTCCAGGAGGGCGTGCCGCGCGCCGTGTCCAGGGCGACCACCGTCGCGGCCGTTCCCACGTTCGGGTCCGGCGCGAGATAGCACATCATCGAACCCGCCCGGCGGAATCCCTTCATGGGGAGCGCCGGCGTATGGCGCCATTCGACCGCTCCCGTTTCCGGGTTCACGCGGACGATGGCGGTGTCGGAGCAGAGAAGGAGCGCCTCTTCCACGCTGTAGGCGGCGCGCACCGGGACGTCCGTGGGCATGCGCCACGCCACGGCGCCGGTCTTGGGATCGATCGCCTTGACCGCGCCCGGAGTGCTCATGAAGAGGAGTCCCTTTCCCCGCGCCAGCGGCGGTCCTTCCGGCCGCAGGATCTCCCCGCCCGCCCCGAACTCCTGCTCCACATAGGTGGAAACTTTGGTCAGCGGCGTCTTCAGGGCGACGGGCGGCGACGGCGCCAGCGCGGGCGCGTATTCCTTGCGTTGGAAGCGCGACTCGGCGAACTCCCGGACCGTGATCTTCCGGCCCCCCTCGTTCAGTTCCCGCTCGTCTCCCTCGCGCGCCATCTTCCGCAGCACGGCGGCCGCGCCGGTGAACTGCGAGCTCCTCTCCAGCGCCCGCACCAGCTCCGCCTGCGCCTCCAGCGCCCGGTCCGACGCGGGGAACTCGCGCAGAAAAAGGCGCAACGCGCCGGCGGCGGCGTCGGGACGCCCCAGGCGGATGAACGTGTCCGCGGCCTTCAGCACGGCCCGCTCGGCGGCGTCGCTGTTGGGATACGCGCGATACACGTCCATCAAGGCTTCCGGCGACGGATTGTCCGACGCCCGCTCGAGTCGCGCCTCGGCGGCCCGTTCGAAGGCCCCGTAGGGCTCGCGTCCGGAGGTCGCGATCATCGCCGCGATCGCCGAGCGCGCGAAATCGAAGGCCCGTTGCCCGCCGACCGCTTCGCCGCCGTGATTCTGGATCAGGAACTGGTACTCCCCGATCGCCGCCTCGTTCCGGCCCTGCGCCGCGTGCAGCCGCGCGAGCTGCACCGTCGCCTCCACGATGGAGGAGACGTCGGGCGCCGCGTCGCGAGCCGCGCGGAAGGCCTGGCGGGCCGCGTCGGGACGGCGAGCTTCCAGCGCGCGGCGCCCCTCGTCCATGGCGGACGCGAACAACCGCTTACGGGCAGCGCGCGCGAGCCGGGTCCGCTCCGGCGCCGAGGACGATGCGGTCATCTCGATCACCCGCCGGAACAGCTCGGAAGCCCGATCGCTGCGGCCGGCCTGAAGGAAGAGAAGCGCCGCTCGATACGCCGCCGCCGGGTCGTCCGGATGCCGCGCGAGTTCATCCTCCGCGGAGCGCTCCGTCTCGCGGCGTTGGAGGAAGACCTCGACCAGCTTCGCCCCGGCGAGGACGATCGCCCCTTCCGCGGAGACGACGTTGCCTCCTTGCCGGCGGCCGCCCGGCCATTCGGTGAGGTGAGCGCGCGGCGGGCCCTCCGCTTCCAGCGTGACCCGGTACAGTCCGGCGGTCGTGGGCAGGTACGCCCCGTCGGCGGCCACCGCGGCGCGTCCCACGGCCACGCCGCGCGGGGGTTCGAAACGGGCGATCTCCCGCCCGCCCTTGGCGACGTCAATCCATTCCAGGGCCGTGCCCGAGAGGATCAGCCGGGTGCCGTCGGAGCCGGCGATGGCGCGGGCGTCGCCCCGCGTGCGCTCCCAGAGCTTGACGCCGGTATGCGCGTCGAAGGCGAGCAGGTGGCGCGAATCGGTGGGCGCGAACACGACCGCTCCTTGCAGGACCACCGGAGCGCAGGAAAGCCATTCGAGCGGATTGCGGCGGACGCTGACGTTGCGGGTCGGGCGCACCGGAAGCTGAGGATACTTGACCAGCCAGCGGATCCTGCCGGACGCGCGGTCCAGCGCGGCCACCGCGCCGTGATTCGTCGCGTAGTACGCCGAATCCCCGTCCACCGCCACGGGAGAGCCCAGGGATTCGCGCGTGCTGTTTCCGAAGAGATTGATCTCCGTCCCCCCGGACGCCACGAACGTGGACCAGCGCACGCGGCCCGTCTCGGGCTCGACGCACAGTACGTAATGCTCGAACGGGTCGGTGCTGTATTTCTGCCTCATCGCCCCGACGTACAGAAGGCCCTCGTACGGCGTCGGCGGCGTGGCGAACGACAGGCCTTCCTCGAACTCGTCCGAGCGCATGACGCCGCCGAGCCGCCACTGCTCCCGGCCCGTGTAGGCGTCCAGGCAGAAGAGCGCCCGCTTCGGAAACGGGAATTTCACCGGGATGTAGCTCATCTGGATTTCGTGCCGGCCCAGCGCGGTGATGAGATTCACGTACACCCGGCCCTCGGCGACGCTGGCGGCGTGGACCAGGCGCTCTTCCTGCATGAGGCTTCCCGGCGGAACGTCCTTGCGGAAGCTCCACAGGAGTTGCGGAGCGTTCGCGTACAGGTTGTAGGCGAAGGCGTGGTAGTCGGTATGAAAATAGACGATTCCGTCGCTGACCGCCGGCAGGACGGGCAGACTGGACATCTCGTTTCGCATGGGCAGGTCCCGACCCCAGTGGTCCTCCTCTTCCTCGAAGGGGGTCGGCGGAATCGCCGCGCTCCAGGCGTGCGCGCCGATCCGGGCGGGCTCCGCCAGGCGGACGCCGGAGGGATGGCCCTGCATCATCTCCCACCGCGAGAAGAGCGTCGCCGCGGCCTCCCGGTGCGGCTCCGCGGCGGTCCGCAACTGCTCGTTCAGAAGCTCCGTGACGCGGATCGATCCATCTCCCCAGGAGATCGTCGCGGCGGGCATTTCGCGTTCCGCGCGCGTGATGAGGTCCGCCAGATGTTCCCGCCGGCCCGCTCCGGCGTACGCGCCGCCCAGTCGGGCGACGACGAGCGGCCGCGGAATGTCGGAATCGGGAAATTCCAGGAGCCGTTCATAGGCCTCGGCCGCCGGTCCGAAGCGGCCCGCCTCGGCGTGCAAGTTCCCCAGCAACGCCAGCGCGTCGTCGGTGAAGCTGGAAAAGGGATAGCGCAGCGCCTGAGCGGACAGGGCGTCGGCATCGCGCGTCGCGCGGGCCGCGTGGAACGCCTGGCCGGCCGCCGCGTCCATGAACGCGCGGTAGGCGGCGCGGCCTTCGGGAGGCCAGGCGCCGATTTTTCGCCGGCAGTATTCGAACACGCCGACGTAGCGGCTCGCGGACGCCGCGGAGCCGTCCGCCGGAACCAGGTGATTGGGACGTTTCTCGCAGGCGGCGTAGATCTTCAACGTATCGAGGAACCGGCCGTCCTTCGCCAGCGCGTCGGCCTTGTCGATGAGTTGATCGAGCTCGGGAAAGATCCGGACCAGGGAGGTGTTTTTCGGATAATCTTCGTCGTCTTGCGCGCCGCCGCACGCAAGTTCCATATCGCTTCGCGTGCGGCGGAGTCCAGAGTCTCGTCCCCCCTGGGCCCCCCAGGGGGGCGAATCAGAGAACCTGACTCTGGACGTGGGACGCTGGACGTAGGACTCCGCTTCGCAACCAGAGCGGAGAAAGAGAGATCCGAGGAAGGCGGCGACCAGCGCCACGCCCGCGCTGCGGAACAACCTCATGACGTTATTGTAGCGTCTTGACTCGGGACTGTGGACTCTCGCAAAAACCCTTTCACCGCGCGAAGGCGCGAAAAGGGTTGGAGAGCGCGAAGAAGACCTTTTTGAGGACCGTTTCCCGAGTCCTCCTCTTCGACTAGGGACTAGGGACTAGGGACTTCCTCACAGCATCCGGAACACTTTGCGCAGCACCCATTCCGTCGTGATGAGCAACGCGAACAGCAGGTAGATCAGGGGGGAATCCCACAGGTCGTCCTGCCGTTTCTCCGATTGCTGCTGCGGGCTGGCCTGGACCGCCGCCGGCAGCTCGCCGACGCGCGTGATCGGGAAGAAGTTCTTCTCCTTCTCCTCCAGCTTCTGCGCCGGATCCGGATACGCTTCGACGGCGAGCCGTTTCAGTTGCGGCACGTCCAGGATGGGCTCATCTTCCTCGCGGTTGGGGATGTACACGACGAACTTCTCCACCGCGTGGGTGGTCTCGTCGTCCTCGCCGAGCCAGATCCGATAGGACCCGACTTCGCGGGGCTGGAACGTGCCCTCGTACGCGCCGTCCTTTTCCTTGTCCTTGGCCAGCTTCACGGTATACCGCTGCCCTTGCGGCGGTTCGACGTTCAGCTCCAGCTCGGGATCCTGTAGCGGCTGGAAATCCTTGTTGTAGGCGTTCGCGTTGATCGTCACCGGCTCGCCCATGACGTAACGCCGTTCGGGGCGCAGGTAGATCTGGTAGCGCCGGGCGCCGGCGAGCTTGCGATCCATCGCCCAGTACATGGTCTGCTGCCAGAACGGGTAGTACCAGGGATGGTCGCCGACCAGATACCGCCACAGCCACGTCTCGTCCGTCGCGCTCCAGAAGACCCGCCCACGCCCGTAGTCGGCGGCCACGAACAGCGGCGGCCTCTTGCCCGGGACGTCCATCCCCGGCACGCCGACCACTTCCACGAGCGCGTGGGCGTGCGGCTTGGCCCGAGCCCGGATGAACCACCGGACGCCCGCCAACCCGTCGCCGCGTCCGTCCCGATCCTCCCACTGCTCCACGAGCCGCGGCCATTCGCTGCCGATCTCCGGAAACCGGATGATCGGATGTCCGCCTTCCGCCTTGGCGTATTCGGTCAGGGCGTACGCGTAGCTTTGCATCGCCACGGCTTCGCTCTCGCGGGTGTCTTCGGGAATCACCGGCAGCGCTTCCTCCAGCGGAGTCCCGCGGAACGTCCGCGGGTTGTACATGACGCCGGACAGGAAGACCAGTCCGCCGCCGAAATCCACGACGAAACGGCGGATGTTCTCGATCGTGTCGCGGCCGCCGAGCCGATCCGGATCGACGTCGCCCAGGACGATGACGTCGTATTCGAGCAGATCCTTCAGGTCCTTGGGGAATTCCTTGATCGGCGTCTTGAACTTCACATCGGTGGCTTCGAGCGAATGCTCCTGCGGGAAGCCTTCGTCCGCGCTGGTCAAGAGGCAATGCACCAGGACCTTCGGATCGCGGATGAGCGCGTTTTTCAGGAAGCGATATTCGTAGCGCGGAGGATGCTCCACGTAGAGGACCCGCACCTTGTCGTCGATGACGCGCGTGCGGAAGACGAGGTAGTTGTTCGTGTCGAGGCGCTCGCCTTCGTGGGGCGCGGTCTGGACGATGACGAGGTAGTGGCCCGGCGTCTTCGTCAGCCAGCGGACTTCGTCCCGCTGGCGCTCGCTGTCCTCCTGGAGCGTGAAGCGGTGGGTCCCTTCGCTCTGGGTGCTCGGATCCGCCAGGAGGCGGTCGAGCTCCGCGCGCTCCACGAGCTGCCAGTCCTTGGTTTCCTCGTCCTTCTGGAGCGGATAGACGTGCAGGGAAATGTCGATCTCCTCGCGGTCGAACCCTTCGCTGCGAACCGTGTATTTCAGCGCGTGGATGTCGTTCGCGCGGACGATCTGCTTGGCGTCCGGCTCCAGCAGCGCGATGTCTTTCTCCTCCTGCGGAATGCCCGCGCAGACGGTGAAGACGGGCACGTACCGCTGGCGAAGCTGGCGCGCCACCTGTTCCGGCTCGATGCCGAGGTTGTTGCGGCCGTCGGAGAAGATCACGACGCCCGCGACGAACAACCCTTTGTACATGGACAGCGCCTGCTTGATCGCGTCGCCGATGGCCGTCTCGGTTCCCAGGCAGTTCTCCGGGCGATAGTGTTCCAGCAGGGATTCCCGCTTGTCCACCGCCCGCGCGCCCTTGGAGAAGGTGAAGTAGGCGACGTTCAGCTTGTTTTCGAGCTGGGCCAGGATGCCCTTCTCTTTCTGGCGGGGGTCCCCGAGCCGCGGATTCTCCAGCGTCTTGCGGATGATGTCGGCCCGGGTCAGCTTCAGCAGCTCGGCGCGGACGTTGTCGGGAAGGCGCTCGTCGGCGTTCCAGAGATTCGTGACCTTCGCGAGCGCGAGCTGGTCCTCCGGCCGGCTGGGCGGATCGGAGCGGCGCATGGAGAGCGAATCGTCCACCAGGACGAGGAGGTACGCGCGGCGCATCTTGATGACTTCGACGCTGAGGATCGGCCCCAGAAGCATCAGGAAGACGAGCAGGAAGATCGCGGATCTCAACCCGGCCATGACGATTTTGGGGCCCAGGCCGACGTCGCGCCGTTCGCGGCGGTAGATCAACCACACCAGCCCCGCGATCGCGGGAATGACGAGCAGGACGATGGCGAACAGCGGCCATGGATGGTGCCAGTCGAGGGAAATGGTCCCCTCTTCGAGGTTGACCCGATCGATCCCCAGCAACCGGGACCACAGGTCGTCTCCGCCCGATTGAAGAAAGGCCAGCAAGCTCATCATCGAGGTTCACTCCTCCATGGCGCATTCAGCGCGTTCGCGCACCGAAAACCAAAAATGCGCCGCTCTCAGCTTTCAGCTCTTAGCCGTCAGCCGCTGAGAGCTGACAACTGATAGCTGACAGCACTTTTTTTTATTGCTTGGCGCGGCCGAAGAACCACGCCAGGAACGATTCCAGCGCCAGGGCGCCGCACAGCAGGTACAGCAAATACCTCCACAGGTTGCTGGCCGTGCGCGTGGTATCGTCCTTGGCTTTTTCCGCCGCTCCGACGAGCTCGAACTTGAAGTCCGGATAGCGCTTCCTCAGGTCCTCGGCGCTGATCCGATCCAGGTTTCCTTCAGCGGACACGATCTCTTCGGCCGACGGCGTCCGCGGCTGAAGGTTGCACGCGTAGTAGGACACCACCCGTTCTTCGTTCTCGGGCTCGGGGCCCGTCTTGGGACGGATGAGCGTGTACTTGCCGGCGAACTTCAGTCCTTCGTTCGTCGGCGGCTTGCCGTCGTCCTGCTTCCCCCGAACCGGCTTTCCGGGATAGAAGATCGTGAACCAGTCGCCGTTTTCCTGCGGCGGCTCCGGCGACGTGGCCACCTGCCCCTCGCCCGGCGTGTCGAGGACGAACGTGCGGGTGTAATGGTAGGCCCGCATCGCGAGCTGGATGGGTTCGCCGATGGCGAGGTTCTTGGCGCTCAGCGGACGGGACGCCAGATAGGGGAACAGCTCCCAGATCATCGCGGCGAACGCGGGCGTGCCGGCCAGCTTATCGTAGCTCCACTCCTCGTCGATCGTTCCGGTATACAGCACCACCTTCCCCTCGCCGAACTTCTTTTCGACCAGGAGCGGCGAATTCGCCGGATCGGTCAGATCCGCCAGCACGCGCTCCAGATCCACCTTCTCGAGGCGGTAGTACTGGTAGAAGATCAGCGAGTAGGGCGCGCGCGTGAAGACGCCCGTGCACCAGTCGAACATCGCGTGGGCGCCGTTGTAGGAGCGGATGTTCAGGGGCACGCGCGGCTGGATTTCCGGCGACATGCCGCCGACGCTGCTCAGCTCGGCCGGCAGCAACCCCATGTTTTCCTTGTAGAGCAGTTCGTTGTAGCTGCCGCGGTCGACCTTTCCGCCCAGCGTGACGAACAAGCCGCCGCCGCGGCGGACGAACTCCTCGAGCTTGGCCACCTTGTCCTGCGTCAGCGCCTGGACATTGCAGAGCGCCACGACGTCGATCTTGTCCAGCCCCTCGCCGGTGAACATGTCGGGCGTCACCGGTCCCGTGATGTTGTGCTGGCCGGCGAGCATGAGTTTCAGATAGTCCGCGCAGCTATATTTGGGCGCGCTTTCGGGTTCTCCGTCGATGATGAGCACTTCGATGGATTGCTTGACGTCCAGCGCCAGATAGCGGTGGTCGTCCATGCTCAGCGCGTCGGGATCGATGGCCGCTTCCACGAAGTGCGGGCCCGGCACGTTGAATTCGTGGCGATACGTGACCGTCATGAGCGAATTCGGGGGCAGCGGGGTCGACGCCGTGCCGACGTGGCTGCCGTCGATGACGAACTTGACGTCCACGGAGGGATACGAGACGCCGGACCAGTTGTACACGTCGGCGTGAAAGATGGTGCTCCGCCGCGTGCTCACTTCGTCGCTGCTCACCCTCAAGCCCACCACCGCCCGGTTGTCGTCGATGGCCTCGCCTTGCGACTTCTGGGCCACGTTGAACAGGAGGATCTTCGTCTTCTTGTTCTTGTCTTCCTTCGTCAGCCCTTTGAGCAAGTCGTCGAACCGCTTGATGGTCACCTCGTCGGGAGGTTCCCATCCATTCCGCTGGAGATCGGTGAACAGGTACACCCGCCGCTCGGGATTGCGCGACCCTTCGAGGATCTCCCGCACCATCTGGAAGGTGAAGTACATGTTGGAGCCGTAATGGGACGTCTTGATCTGCGCCACGGCATCCTTCACGTGCTTGATCTTGTTGGCCAGCGGCACGTAGACCTCGGGATAATTCGATCCGAAGACCACGGTGATCTTGTCCTGCTCGGACAGGTTTTTCGTGAGGGATTCGAGCAGCTTGTTCGCCCCCTCCCGCGACTGATCCAGGTAGGACTTGGCGCCCTTCTTGAATCCCATGCTGTAGGAGGTGTCGATCACCAGGATATGGTGCGTGTCGGACGCCCCCAGCATGTCCAGCGGCGAGGCCTGGAGGAACGGGCGCGAGATGGCCAGCGCCAAGAGGAGCATCACCAGGACCCGCAGCAGGAGGAGCAGCAGATTTTCCAGCCTCATCCGGCGCTGCGTCCGCTTCAACGCGGCCAGCAGGAACTCCATCGCCGCCCATCGCACCCGCCGGTACTTCTGCCGGTGCAGCAGGTGGATGATGATGGGGATCGCGCCCCCCACCGCAAACCACATCAAACCCGGATTGAAAAAGCCCATAAATCAGTCTCGAGTCTTGAGTCCCGAGTCCCGAGTCGTAAATCCCGAGTCGTGAGTCCCGAGGACCGAAGCCCGCAAAAGAAATTGGACATGCCGCGTGCGGCGATGTTCGTTCTTCTCGACTCAAGACTCATGAGTTGTGACTCGCGACTCATCGTTTTCCCATCGCCAATCGCGACGCCAAGTAGCGCGTCAATTCCACTTCCAGCGGCTTGTCGGACGTCACCTGGACGTAATCGATCTGGCTCTGCACGCATCCGCGGCGGATCTTGGAACAGAACTTCTCCAGCTCTTCCAGATACGCCTGCCGCAACGCCCGCGGATCCACGAGGATCTTGGGGTATTCCTCCAATCCTTCGAACAACGTCATGCGCTGGAACGGGAACGTCACTTCGTATTCGTCCAGCACGTGGAAGACGATGAGGTCCTGCCGGCGATGGCGGAAGTGCTGGAGCGCCTTGATCAGCTTGTCCGGATCGTCGAAGAGATCGCTGATGACGATGACGAGCCCCTTCTTGTCGAACCGCTCGGCCAGCGCGTGGAACACCGTCGAGAGGTCCGTCTTGTTCTTCGCGCCGGCCAGTCCCAGCATGCCCAAAATGGAGTGCATCTGGCCCCGGCCGGAATGCGAGGGAATGATCGACTTGACCTCCTTGTCGAACGTCACCAAGCCCACCGCGTCCTGCTGCCGGAGGGTCAAGTGCGCCATCGACGCGGCGATCGTGCAGGCGAGCTCGAACTTCGAGCTCTCAGCGCTGCGATAGTCCATGGACTCCGAGCAATCGACCAGGATGTGCGACCGCAGGTTCGTCTCCAGCTCATACTCTTTGATGTAGAGTCGATCGCTGCGCCCGAACACCTTCCAGTCCAGGTGCTTGATATCGTCGCCGGCGGTGTATTCGCGGTGCGCCGCGAATTCGACGCTGAACCCGTGATACGGGCTCTTGTGCATGCCCGCGACGAAGCCTTCCACGATCTGCCGCGCCTTGAGCTCCAGGCGGGTGATCCGGTTCAGGACTTTCGGGTCCAGGTACTTCGAGACTTCTGCCATGGCTCACCCTTAATGAAACACGAAGCCGCCCGCGCCGCGTCTCCGCCTCGCGGGCGCCCCTCTCCCGGGGCCGTGCGGGGAACTCGATCGATCCCCCGGGCGTTATCGGCTCGTCACTTGCGGCAGGCCGGGCTGTCTCTCGAGGTCCGCTTCCTTCGCGGGAATCACCTCGAGGAGCTTGTCGATGATCTTGTCCGTCGTCACGCCCTCCGCCTCCGCGGAGAAGTTCGTGATGATCCGGTGGCGCAGCACCGGGTGGGCGACCGACCTGATGTCCTCGATGGTGACGTAGAAACGGCCCAGTAGGACCGCGCGCGCCTTGGCGCCGATGATGAGGTACTGGCTGGCCCGCGGGCCCGCGCCCCACTGGAGCCACTCCTTGATGAAGTCCGGCACGCCGCCCTGCGAGACGCGGGTGGCGCGCGACAGGGACATGGCGTACTTGATCACGTGATCGGCGATGGGGACGCGCCGCACGATCTGCTGGAGCTGAACGATGTCCTGGCCGCTCAGAACCTGGCTGAGCTTCGTTTCGAAGCCGGACGTCGTGAGCTGCATGATCTCCAGCTCTTCCGCCTCGGTCGGATAGCCGACCATGATGTTGTACATGAACCGGTCGAGCTGGGCTTCCGGCAGGGGATACGTGCCTTCCTGTTCGATGGGGTTCTGCGTGGCCAGGACGAAAAACGGCTGCTCCAACGTATGGCGCTTGCCGCCGATGGTCGCCTGGAGCTCCTGCATCGCCTCGAGCAGCGCGGCCTGCGTCTTCGGCGGGGTGCGGTTGATTTCGTCCGCCAGGATGATGTTGGCGAAGATGGGACCCTTGATGAAGCGCAGCGCCCGCTCCCCGGTGGCGCGATCGACGTCGATCACCTCCGTGCCCGTGATGTCGCTGGGCATCAGGTCCGGCGTGAACTGGATGCGGTTGAACGACAGCGAAAGCGTCTGGGCCAGCGTGCGGACCATGAGGGTCTTGGCCAGCCCGGGCACGCCGATGAGCAGCGCGTGGCCGCGGGAGAAGATGCAGGTCAGCAGCTCGTCCAGCACGCGATCCTGCCCGACGATCACGCGATGCATCTCTTTCTTCAGCGTGTCGTACGCGGTCTTGAGCTTCTGAATGGCTTCCATGTCGCTGGCATGCGGTGCGTCCGCCATGGCGCGCTCCTTCTTGAAGATGGTGAATGCGGAAGTCTAACTAATCAGATGGTACGGAGCAACCGCGAAAGCTATTAGAAGGGCTGAAGAAATTTTTGCTTCACGCGGCGGCGGGCGAAGTGCAAAGTGAGAGGTCAGAAGTTCGAAGGTGGAAGTCCGAAATCGACGCATGAGAACCGCGATCTTCGCCCTGGCGCTGGGCGCCGCCGCGTGCTCTTCCGCGCGGCGATCCGAGGATCCCGTCGCGCGGGACCGGGAAGTGGTCCGCGACATCATGTGGGCGTTCCGCCGCGACGCGCGCTTCCGTCGGATCGAGGTCGCCTGCAAGGACGGCGTCGTCACGCTCGCCGGTCCCGTCACGAGCGAGGAGGATCGGGAGGAAGCGGAAGCGATCGCCTGGGGGGTCGCGAGCGTGCGGGAGGTGCGCTCCGAATTGCGCCTGCGGGCGCGCTGAACCCGACGGCCGAGCGTTACAATAAATTCTCAAAACTTATCGTAACGGTTACAAAATATTTTCAAAATATATCGTAACAATTGGGGGTGGTGTGAAACGCCTTCATTTTTTATATAGTAAAGAGCCATGAACCCTTTCACGCCCATTCCCGAGATCCTGGAGGAGTTCCGCGCGGGCCGCATGATCGTGCTGGTCGATGACGAGACGCGCGAGAATGAAGGCGACCTGCTCCTGGCGGCCGAACGGGTCACGCCCGAATGCATCAACTTCATGGTGCGCAACGCCTGCGGAGAACTCTGCCTGGCGCTCAGCGGCGAGAAATGCGACGCGCTGGGCCTGCCGTTGCAGACGGCCGAGAATACCTCCAAGCACGGCACCAACTTCACCGTCACGATCGACGCGGCCACGGGCATCACCACCGGAACCTCGGCGTTCGACCGGGCGCGCACCGTCTTGACGGCGATCGACGATCGCTGCACCAGAGTCGATCTGGCCCGGCCGGGGCACGTCCATCCTTTGCGCGCGCGCGACGGAGGAGTGCTGGTCCGAGCCGGCCACACCGAAGGGGCGGTGGACCTGGCGCGCCTGGCGGGCCTCAAGCCCGCGGCGGTCCTCATCGAGATCCTCAAGGAGGACGGATCGATGGCCCGCCTCCTGGACCTCGTCGAATTCGCGCGGCGGCACGGGATCAAGATGGCGACGATCGCCGACCTCATCGACTACCGGCGCCAGAAAGAACGCCTCATCGAGAAGATCGTGCGGGTGAGGCTTCCCACCCGCTTCGGGACGTTCGCGCTGCACCTCTACAAATCCAAGGTGGACGACTACCTGCACCTGGCGCTCTGCAAAGGCGATGTCGGCGAGCCGCGCGGTTCCGAAACGATCGTGCAGCCCGAGCCCGTGCTCGTGCGCGTCCATTCGGAGTGCCTGACGGGAGACATCTTCCACTCGCTGCGGTGCGAATGCGGCGAGCAGATGGAAGCCGCGCTGGCCATGATCGAGCGCGCGGGGAAGGGCGTGCTCTTGTACATCCGCCAGGAAGGACGGGGCATCGGCCTGATCAACAAGCTGAAGACCTATGCGCTGCAAGAACAGGGCCTGGATACGGTCGAGGCGAACGTGCAGATCGGCCTGCCCGCCGATCTGCGCGAATACGGCACGGGAGCGCAGATCCTTTACGACCTGGGCGTGCGCCGGATGCGCCTGCTGACCAACAATCCCAAGAAGATCATTTCGATCAAGGGCTATGGGTTGGAGGTCGTCGAGCGCGTTCCGATCGAGATGCCGGCGACTCGGGAAAACGTGGCGTACCTGCGGGCGAAGCGCGACCGCCTGGGGCACTTGTTCGAACAGATCGACGACGCGATCGAGGGGACATGAGAAGTCCGAAGTCTAAAATCCACAGTCCGGAGTCCGGAGTACCGAGCCCGGAGCCGGACCGGGAATCTGGAGAGACCATAAGGAATAATTCACCGTATTTTTCTCTTATCTCCCCCTCCCTCCGCTCTACGCAGCGCTTCAAGAACATCTCCTTCCTGTTCTCGCGTCGCCTTCTTCTCCGCGTTCTCGACCTGGGACGCGGGACGGTAAGGAGCTGTGAATAAATAACTGATGGGATTACGGGTGGAAGGCTTGAACCGCCAAAACAGCCAAACCGCCAAAAGGCCGCGCCAAAAGAGACTCGAATGGCGATTTGGCGGTTCCGCGACGCCGAAGCCGCCGTCGCTACGGCGGCGGAGGCGCGTTTTTGCGTTTTATCCGGAAATAAAGCATTTGTTTTTGCACGAACCCTAACCGCATGCCGAACGTCAGGATCGGGTCCTGGGAACTGGGCGCGGGGCGGCCGCTCTTTCTGATCGGCGGGCCCGACGTTCTGGAGGGAGCGGCGCACGCCGTCCGCCACGCCAAGGCCATCTCCGCCATCTGCCGCGAATTCGGGATTCCTTACATTTTCAAAAGCTCCTATGACAAGGCGAACCGGACGTCGCTGCGATCGTTCCGCGGCCCGGGATTGAAGCGGGGATTGGCGATGCTGCGGAAGGTCGCCGCGGCGGCCCGCGTTCCCGTGCTGACGGATGTGCATTCGCCGGAGGAAGCGCGCGCGGCCGCGCGGGTCGTCCACATCCTTCAAATCCCGGCGATGCTGAGCCGGCAGACCGATCTGATCGTGGCCGCGGCCAGGACCGGGCGTGCCCTGCATATCAAGAAGGGCCAGTTCCTGGCGCCGGAGGACATGAAAAACGTGCTCGAGAAGGCGGTTTCGACCGGCAATCGCAACGTCCTCCTGGCGGAACGAGGAACGACGTTCGGCTACCACAATCTCGTGGTCGACATGCGGTCGATCGCCATGATGAAATCGTTCGGGTATCCGGTCGTCATCGACGCGGGCCACGGCGTGCAGGCCCCCAGCGGCGGAGGCAACGGGCGGGTTTCGGGAGGAGACCGTTCGATGATTCCAGTGCTGGCGCGCGCCGGCGTGGCGGCGGGCGCCGACGGCGTCTTTTTGGAGATCCATGAAGATCCGGAACGCGCCCCGTGCGACGGCCCGAATTCGTGGAAGCTGTCAGATCTGCCCGGCCTTCTGCGGTCGTTGACGGCGATTCGGGCGGCGCTAGCCTGAATTTTCGCGCCGCGCGCGAAAATTCAGGCTAATACGACTTCGCGCAGCGGAAGCCGATCGTCGCGTCGCGCGTCTCGGTCGGGAGTTCCTGCTCCAGTCCTTCGCGGCAGGCGCGCGAGGGGGCGCGCCAGTGGCCGCCGGCGACCAGCCGCATCCGCGCGCCCGCCGTGCCCGGCGTCGCCGTCCACTCCGCCACGTTGCCGGCCATGTGCCGCGCGCCCGCGCCGCTGAGGTCCGCCCCGGCGTCCGCGTCCTGAGTTCCCGCGTCCAGCGCCGTCTCCGCGCACGCGATCCGGGACGCGGCCAATCGCTCGATGCCGCGCGCCGCCTTCCGCCACTCCTCGATCGTCGGCAGCCGCTTGCCGGCCCAGCGCGTGTAGGCGTCCGCGTCCTCCCAGCTCACGTGCGTCACCGGCCGCCGCTCCCGCCCGCGGGGTGGGCGGCCGCGGCGCCACGTCGGCGGCGCGCGATGACCCGTCGCCGCCACGAAGCGGGCGTACTCCCCGATCGTGACTTCCTCGCGGTCGATCCAGAAATCCCCGGCGGCCAGCATGCCGGAGGGCGCGGGACGCGGCTCGTCCGATCCGCGCAGAAGCATCGATCCGCATCCCAGGACGACGAGCAAACAAAGGAGGGACCACGCGACGAGGCGTGGCCGCGCCCGCCGGGGCGGCGGTGGAGCGGCGCGGGCGGCCCGCGCCAGCGCGTCGGCCAGCTCGCGCGCGCTGCGATACCGCTCGCCGGGATCCTTGCGCAGACAGGTCAGGCAAATCCGCTCCAGTTCGGGAGCCACCTTGCGATTGAGACGCCGCGGCGGTTCGGGCGCTTCACGAAGCACCCGACTGGAAAGCTCCACGAACGTCGGCGCCTCGAAGGGGGGACGGCCGGTCAGCGCGTGATAAAGGATCGCGCCCAGGGCGTACACGTCGGCGCTCCCGTCCACGTCCCGCGCGCATCCGCGCATCTGTTCCGGAGCCATGTACGCCGGCGTTCCGAGCAATTCCCCGGCCGACGTCAGCGCGGTGGACCGCCATTGATCGCGCGCGACGCCGAAATCGGTGACCATCGGCTCGCCGTCGGGGCGGATGAGGATGTTCGTGGGCTTCAAGTCGCGATGGATCACCCCTCGGTCGTGCGCGGCGTGGACGGCGCGCGCGATCTTCTCCACGAGGCTCGCGCCGCTCGCCGGCGAGAGCGGGCCCGCCGCCAGCTCGTCCGCCAGCGACCGCCCCTCGATCAAGGGCATGGTGAAATAGAACCGCCCTTCGACCTCTCCCGCATCCAGGACCGGCACGACATTGGGATGGTTCAAGCGCGCCGCCACGCGCGCCTCGCGCCGGAACCGCGCGATCGCCGTCCGGCTTTCCTTCTCGTTGCGCAGGATCTTGAGCGCCACGGGCTCGCCGCCGTCGATCGGCCGCGCCCGCAGCACGATGCCCCAGGCGCCGCGGGCGATCTCCTCGATCAGCTCGTACGGCCCGAAAGGTCGGGGAAGATCGCTCATGGTCGCTCCACACCGGTGTGCGTTTGGGGAGCGAAAAGCCGCAGGGGATTTTGGAGATGCGTGCAGATAGGGGATAGAAACCTTTCAGGAGATGTGGAGATGCGTGCAGATAGGGAGATAAGAACCGTTCAGGAGATGTGGAGATGGTGGCGACGGGGAGATAAAAAGGAGATCCGCAGATGGGGAGATCCGGTGATGGAGGGGGGAGATTTTTGGTTCATCCGGCGAATGCGTACTTTCTGAAGTGGATGCCGTGCTCCGGGTCCCCTGGAAAACCACCACACAAAGACACCAACGGGATGGACCGGCGGATTCCTGCCCCCCAGCCGTCCATCCGGACGCAACGCCGTCGTTGCGGCCGGACGGACGGCCGATGGCGGCGCCGCCGCAAGGCGGTCGGGGAGCCGTTTCGGCGGCGCGCGTTCGTCCGCGATCCGGCGGGCGGACAAACGCGGAATCCGCCGGCCCTGAATCGCCCCTTCCCGCCCGCTTGGTGGTGGTGAGTAAGGAACTCGGAAGTACGCAAGAACCGGAAGATCCGATTTTTTCTATCATCTGCATCTCCCAGCATCTCCTGATCCCCCATGTACGTATCTCCTCATCTCCGGCAACTCCTGATCCCCCCATGTACGTATCTCCCCATCTCCCGGCATCGCCTGATCCCCCATGTACGTATCTCCCCATCTCCCGGCATCGCCTGATCC
>JACQVR010000121.1 GCA_016209705.1 Planctomycetota bacterium | reverse complement strand
TGCAACTCCCCGCACCTACATAGCCCCTTGGGGGCAAAGGCGACAGAAAAACAGTTCTGGGCATACGGTTCTGCGCCTCCCAGCAGGCACGCTTGGTTTTAGTATCTACCCGCTAAACAGAGACAAAACTTCTTCTCTGGGCCTCGGGGTGGTTATCGGCCTTTATCTCCGCCGCTTCGAAAGCACCTCGCCCAGATAGGCGACGATGTCGCGCGTGTCGGTGCCCGGCCCGAAGAGCCGGCCGATTCCCTTCTTGGCCAGCGCCTTCGCGTCTTCGGGAGGGATGATTCCACCGCCGCACAGCAGGACGCCGTTCATCTTGCGCTTCTTCATCAGGTCGAGGATCTCGGGAAAGATCGTCATGTGCGCGCCGGAGAGGATGGAGACGCAGACGGCGTCCACGTCTTCCTGAAGCGCGGCGTTGACGATCATCTCGGGCGTCTGGTGCAGGCCCGTGTAGATCACCTCGAAGCCCGCATCGCGCAGCGCCGCGGCCACCACCTTGGCGCCGCGATCGTGCCCGTCCAATCCGGGCTTGGCGACGAGAATGCGGTGTTTGTGAGCCAACTTGGGTGACCGTGCTTTCTGGATCATATCGCTTGCTTGGAGCGTTCCGGCTAGGAGCGCGTCGGGGTAATGAGTCGTCGCGCTCCTAATGGCGAAGCCTTCGGCTTCGCTTTTTTCCTCTTCGACGAAGATTCAACTCCTCCTCTGCTTTAGCGGGTTCCTCCTTTTAGAACCGCCCAGCCATCCCCTACGTTCAGCTTCGACGATAATCCTTTCGCGCGCACTCGATGCAACTCCTTTAAACCCGGCCGTTTGAAGCGCCCGATTCTTTCTTTCCAAAAATGCGATTTTGCGCCCTCCGATCCCGACGCGCTCCCCTATTAGGAGCCTGTCAACCCCATGAATCCGACAGGCTCCTAGCTCCTAGCTCCCAGCTACCAATACGTCGGCGGCTCCCGCCATTCCCCGAATTCGGCTTTCAAGACCTCGACCACCTCGCCCAACGTGGCGTAGCGCTTCACGGCGGCCAGGATCGGCGGCATGAGATTGCGGTTCTCCGTGGCGGCGGCCGCGATGTCCGCAAGCGCCCGCTTCACCGCGCCGGAATCGCGCCGCTTCTTGAGCTTCTGCACGGCCGCCACCTGATCCCGTTCCACCTTGGGATCGATCTTCAGGATGGGCGGCGGCTTCTCCTTGGTATCGACGTACTCGTTGACGCCGACCACGACGTATCTTCTTTCCTCGACGGCCTTCTGAAACTCGTACGCCGCCCGCGCGATTTCCCGCTGCGGATAGCCCCGTTCGATGGCGGGAATCATCCCGCCCATCTCTTCGATCGTCTTGAAGATCTTCTCCGCCTCCGCTTCCATCCGGTTCGTCAGCGCTTCCACGAAGTAGGAACCCGCCAGCGGGTCGATCACGTCCGCCAAGCCGGACTCGTGCGCCAGGATTTGCTGCGTGCGCAGCGCGATCTTGACCGCGTGCTCCGTGGGAAGGGCGAGCGCTTCGTCCATCGAATTGGTGTGCAGCGACTGCGTGCCGCCGAGCACCGCGGCGAGCGCTTCGATCGTCGTGCGGATGATGTTGTTCTCCGGCTGCTGGGCCGTGAGGGAACATCCGGCCGTCTGGGTGTGGAACCGCAGCCGCCAACTCTCCGGATTCTTGGCGCCGTAGCGCTCCTTCATGTGGCGGGCCCAGATGCGCCGCGCCGCGCGGAACTTGGCGATCTCCTCGAAAAAATTCATGTGGCTGTTGAAGAAGAACGACAGCCGCGGCGCGAAGACGTCGACGGGAATACCCGCCTGGAGGCCGAACTCCACGTAGGTGAAGCCGTCCATCAAGGTATAGGCCAGCTCTTGAAGCGCCGTCGAACCCGCCTCGCGGATGTGATAGCCGCTGATGGAGATCGTGTTCCATTTGGGCACGCGCTCCGCGCAGAACGCCATCATGTCCGTGATGATGCGCATGGACGGCCGCGGCGGGAAAATCCACTCCTTCTGGGCGATGTATTCTTTGAGAATGTCGTTCTGAATCGTTCCGCGCAGGCGGTCGGGTCGGACCCCCTGCTGTTCCGCCACCGCGACGTAGAATGCCAGGAGGATCGCGGCCGTGGAGTTGATCGTCATCGAGGTCGACACCTCGGCCATGGGGATGCCGTCGAACAGCGTTTGCATGTCTTCCACGGTGCACACGGCAACGCCTTCCCGTCCCACTTCGCCCTTGGCCCGCGCATGGTCGCTGTCGTAGCCCATCAGCGTCGGCATGTCGAACGCGATGGACAGCCCCGTCTGTCCGTGCTCCAGCAAATACTTGAACCGCTGATTCGTATCGCGCGCCGTGCCGAATCCGGAGAACATGCGCATCGTCCAGAGCTTGCCGTGGTACATGTTCTCGTGGGGGCCGCGGGTGTACGGGTAGGACCCGGGCGTTCCCAGGTCGCGGTTGGGATCGAAGCCTTTGAGATTCAGCGGCGTGTACAGGATCGGCTCTTCCGGAACCAGCGTGCAGGGAAAGCGGGAGCGCGGCTCTTTCTTGAGCTTGGCCACCGTTTCTTCCCACGCCTTCAGCGCGCGCTCCAGGTCACCGTCGGATCCGTTCATCGGTTCGTCATCGCCTCCTTGACCAGGAGTTCAGCCGCCTGGTAACTAGTGCGGGCATGATTTAACACCTCGCGGGCGAGCGATTCAAGCCTGCTTCCGGCGCCGTCCTCTTCCCACAAGCTGCGCTGGATGAGGTATTCCGCCAGTCCGCGCAGGCGGGCGCGCAGGTTCTCTTCCCGGCGGGCTTCGAACCGGCCGTCCTTTTCCCGTTCCGCGACGTACGTATCGATCGCCGCCGACAGCTCCGGAATGCCTTGGCCACGATACGCTTCGGTCAGAAGAATGGGGACGTCCCTTCGCACCGATTCCGGCCGGAGCCCGAAGGCGCTGCGGATGTCGTGCTCCAGCTTGTCCGCGCCCGCTCGATCCGCCTTGTTGATGACGAGGATGTCCGCGATCTCCATCAGGCCCGACTTCATCGCCTGAATGCCGTCCCCCGACTCCGGCGACAGGATCACGATCGTGCAGTCGGTGGCGCGGGCGATCTCCACCTCCGCCTGGCCGACGCCGACCGTTTCGATCAGGATCGTGGAGAAGCCGGACGCGTCCAGAACATCGGCCGCGTCCTGCGTGGCCCGAGAGAGGCCGCCCGTGCACCCGCGCGTGGCCATCGACCGGACGAAGACTCCGTCGTCTTCGACCGACTTCGCCATACGGATGCGATCTCCCAGCAGCGCGCCTCCGGTGAACGGGCTCGTGGGGTCCACCGCGATGACCCCGACGCGTTCCCGGCGCCCCCGGCGCACCTGAACAAGGGCGTCGATCGTCGTGGACTTGCCCACACCCGGGGGCCCGGTGATCCCGATGCGCAGGGCGCGCCCCACCAGGGAAGCCGTCTCGTCGAGAAGCGCGCGCCCCTCGAGAGTTCCGTTCTCGACCGCCGAAATGGCGCGGCTGACGGAACGGGGGTCGCCTTGCTTTACCCCATCCAAAATATTCACTATTCAACTATAGCAATCAGGTTCATTATGGTCTATCAGCGAACCAGGGGGGCCGTGTGAAGTATGATATCGGTCGTTTGTAGTATGCCGCCTCTTCGAACTACAAACTACTGACTTCATACGGGACATGAAAAGACATGCGAGACGTCTAGGCCTCTTCGGCGGCACATTCGATCCCATCCACGTGGGCCACCTGATCATCGCGGAAAGCGCCGCCGAAGCGCTGCGCTTGGATCGCGTTCTGTTGATCCCTGCCGCCTCCAATCCGCTCAAGCGCGGGAAGTCGGCCCCGGCCGGCGATCGCTGGTCGATGGTCCGAGCCGCCATCCGCGGAAATCCCCGGCTGGAGGCGTGCGATCTGGAGATCCGGCGCGACGGCCCCTCGTTCATGATCGACACGGTGCATCGCCTGGAAGGGCTCACTTTTGCTAAACTCTTCCTGATCGTCGGGTCGGATGCCGTGCGGGAAATACGCCGCTGGCGCCGTGCGCGCGAGCTGGTTCGGCGGGTGACGCTCGCCGTCGTCGGACGTCCCGGCACGGAGCGGACCGCTCCCCCGGCTTTCGTCCCGAACTGGGTTCGCGTACCCGCTCCGGCGATGGAGATTTCCGCCACGGAGATCCGGGCCCGCGTGCGCCGGGGGCGATCGATCCGATACCTGGTCCCTGAGGCGGTGGCGGCGATCATCCGAAAAAAGCAGCTCTACAGGGGAACATGACGAACTGGGTGATGGTGGCCGCGGGAGCGTTCGAAAGCGCCTGTCTCACGGCGGGCCGGGCGCTGGCGCTGATGGGCGCGACGACCACGGCTTTGGGCCATGTGCGGCGCCGACGCGTGGAGATCGTAAGCCAGACGTTCCGGGCCTCCTACGGAAGCCTGCTGGTCACGTTCCTCACGGCGCTCTTCTCCGGGATGATCCTGGCGTTCCAGACCGGCCTTGAGCTGCTTCGCTTCGGCCAAGAAGCAAGCATCGGATATATCGTGGCGGCCTCCATGTGCCGCGAAATGGGCCCCGTGATGACCGCCATCGCGCTGGCGGGCTTGATGGGATCCAGCTACGCGGCGGAGCTGGGCACGATGAAAGTATCCGAGGAGATCGACGCGCTGGAAGTGATGTCCATCGATCCGGTGCGCTACTTGGTGATGCCGCGCGTCGTGGCCCTCGTCGCCTCCTCGCTCGCGCTGACCGTGTACGTCGACGCGGTGGGCATCCTCGGCGGCGCGATGGTCGGGGCCTCATCTTTCAACGTGGAATTGTCCATCTACTTCCGCAACGCTCAAGATGTCCTGGAAATGAAGGAAGTCTGGTTGGGTCTGATCAAGGCATTCTTCTTCGCGGTTTCCACGGCGACCATCGGATGCACGATGGGCCTCTCCGCCGATCAGGGCGCGGAAGGCGTAGGGCGCGCGACCCAGAAGACCGTCGTCTTTTCGTTCGTTTTCATCCTCATGCTGGACCATCTCATCAACTACCTGACCAAGGTCACTGGGATCTATGTTGGACGCGGCGTATAATCGGTCGCAAACCGTGGAGACGGACCAGGGAAAAGCGGCGGGGACCGAAGCCGCTCCCATCATCGAGATCGACGATCTGGCCAAGCGGTTCGGGTCGAAGGAGGTATTGACCGGTCTGCGGCTGTCCATCCGGCGCGGGGAGACGATCTGCATCATCGGAGAATCCGGCACCGGCAAGAGCGTCACGCTGAAGCACATCGTGGGGCTGCTGCGGCCGGATCGAGGAACGGTCCGGATCGGGGGCGTGGATATTTTTGCGGCCGACGGCCAATTGCAGGAAATCCGCAAGAAGATCGGGTTCCTGTTCCAGGGCGCGGCGCTGCTCAATTCCATGACGGTCTTCGACAACGTGGCGCTTCCGTTGCGGGAGCATGAGCGGCCGCCGGAAGCCGAGCTGCGAAAGCGCGTCCTAGAGACGCTTGAACTGGTCGATATGGCGGAAGCGGCCGACAAGATGCCGGCGGAGCTTTCCGGCGGCATGAAGAAACGAGCCGGACTGGCGCGAGCCATCATCCGCCAGCCGGAGATCATTCTGTACGACGAACCCACGGCGGGATTGGACCCCGTCATCAGCTCCACGATCAACGATCTGATCCTGAACCTGCAAGAGAAGCTCGGGGTGACCAGCATCGTCGTGACCCACGACATGTCCAGCACGTTTCGGGTGGCCGACCGGATCGCGATGCTGTACCAGGGAAAGATTTACAAGTCCGGGACCCCCGATGAATTCCGCAAGTCGGAGGACCCGCTTATCCGTCAATTCATCTACGGCGAATCGGAGGGCCCGCTCCGGCGGGACAATCATTGATGCATCGAGCCTACTGGGTGGGCTTTTTCTTTTTCGTGGCGATGGTCCTCCTGCTGTTCGGTTCGCTGACGCTCGCGAACGTATCGTTCACGGAGCCCTTCAAGCTCAGGTTGCATTTCGACCGGGTGGCCGGTCTGAGGAAAGGAAACGATGTCCGGGTCGACGGTCTCCTGGTGGGTCACGTCGCTCACGTCAAGCTGGATGGGCGAGGAGGGGTAAAGGTCACCTGCCATTTGGAAGAACCGGTGGAGTTATACGAAGGATGCACGATCTACGTGGAGACGTTCACCTTGCTGGGCGGCAACTTCATCTCTATCACCCGAGGAAACATCGGCGGGAAAAAGGTCGATACGTCCCACTATCTGATAGGGAAAGCCCGGCCCAGCGCGCTCGAGGAAGCCGGCGAGGTGCTGTCGGAAAACCGGGACAATTTCCGGAACATGCTGGACAGCATTCAGAACGCGGCGAATGAGATCAAATCCCTGGTTTCGGAGATCCGAGAAGGACAGGGCACCGCCGGCCGCCTGGTCAAGGATACAGCGCTCTATGACGAGGCGGTGGCGGCCGCCAGGGACGTGCGGGAAATCGCCGACAAGCTGAACCGCGGCGTGGGAACCGCCGGAAAACTCATCAACGATCCCTCCCTGCACGACGAGCTGAAGGCGTCCGTCGCCGACTTCAAGGCGGCCGCGGCGGAAGCGCGGGAAGCGCTCCAGAAGATCAACTCGGGCGAAGGCACGGTCGGCAAACTGATTTACGATCCCGACATGGCCGAAGATTTCAAGAAGACGGCGGAAAACCTGAGGAAGCTGACGGAGAATCTGGATCAGGTCACCGGAAAACTCACCCGCGGCGAAGGCACCTTGGGGCGGCTCATCCAGGAGGAGAAGCTCCATCAGGACGCGGAGCGCACGCTGCAAAGTTTCGACGAAACGCTCGGGCGGGCCGCGCGGGCGAGGGTCATGTTGGGCGGCGAGGCGCGGTCGTTCGCCGAAAGCGACGTCCTGATTTCCAGGGTGTACGTGCGGCTGTGGCCGGACGAGACGAAGTACTTTCAACTGGGCGCCGCGTTCCTGAGCCTGGACGCCTCCGGTCCCCTTCTTTTTGAAGAAAAGCTGGAATCGGGAGACAACGATCTCTTGATCAAGGTGGATGCCCAGGTGCTTTATAAGGAGCCGTGGTTCTTCGACAACCATGTGGGCTTGCGCGCCGGACTCATCGAAGGAAAACCGGGGGGCGGCGTCGACATCGCCTTCGCCCCCGGCGACATCCCCATGTTGCTGTCGTTCGAAATGAGGGACGCCTACAACGACGCGGAAGACGAGGATCTGGACGAGCAGGTCCGCGGCCCGATGATGCGGCTCTTCTTCCAATCCGCGTTGTGGAGCCCCGGCGGCCGCGCGTGGTACGAACAGATCCTGCACGCCTTGCGCGTGACCCTCGGCGCCTCCCGCCTTCAGGACGATCCGGAGTACTTCCTGGGCGTGGGCTTCGAGTTCGAGGACCGCGACCTCCGATCGCTGGTGGGCCTCGCCGCGACCGCCAGGTAGCTGTTACAAATAATTTTGAGAATATTTTGTAGCGTTACAATAAGTTTTGAAAACTTTTTGTAACACCGGAACGCTCCAGGAAGTACCGTGTCAGGAACCTCGGCCGCCGGACGGCACATTTCGCCAGGATGTCCGTCTCCACATTCACCTTCCCGCCCCGCCGCAAACGGCCCAGCGTCGTATGCCGCAAGGTGAACGGGACCAAGGCGACCGTGAAGCGATCCGGTTCGGACGTCACCACGGTCAAACTGACGCCGTCCACCGCGATCGATCCCTTCGGAACGATCTGGCGGGCCAGCTCGGTCGCGAGGCGGATCGCCAGAACCACTCCCGAGTCGGAGCGGGACAGCGATTCGACCACGCCCGTTCCATCCACGTGGCCCTGGACGAAATGGCCGTTCAGCCGGTCGCCGACGCGCAACGCTCTCTCGAGATTGATCCGAGCTCCCGCCTTCACACGCCCCAAGGTGGTGCGCGAAAGCGTTTCCGGAACCACGTCGAATTCCGGGGCGCCGTCGCCCACCGCGGTCAAACAGGCTCCCTGGACGGCCACGCTGTCGCCGGCGGACACTTTGAACGGAGCGCGCACAAGGATTCGCCTTCCGCCTTTGCGGTTCCAAACCTCTTCCACCCGGCCCACGGCTTCCACGATTCCGGTGAACATGCCCCAAGAGTACAGGAGCCTCATCAATCCCACAATCCTCAGGACTTCAGCCGAATAGCGTTAGAAATTGCGATAGCCTGCGACCTGAGCAATTTCCAGCGATTTCTCGCTTGACATGGAGGTCCGCACCCCTAGAATCAGTGGCCCGCGTTCGGGGCATAACCCAGGCGGCTTATGCGCATCGATGTGGTCACCCTCTTTCCCAAGATGTTCGAGGGGGTGCTGAATGAAAGCATCCTCAAAATCGCCAGGGAAAAAGGGATCGTCGAGATCGACCTCGTCAACTTGCGTGACTTCACTCAGGACAAGCATCGCAAGGTGGATGCGCCGCCGTACGGAGGAGGCCCCGGTATGGTGATCATGGCGGACCCCGTGTTCCGGGCCGTCGAGCACCTGCGCGCGCACGGACGGAAGGAATCCGAACTGGTGCTGCTCTCTCCCGCCGGACGGAAATTGACCCAGCGGAGGGTGCGCCGGCTCGCGACCGCCCCCGGGCTGATTCTGCTCTGCGGCCATTACGAGGGCTTCGACGAGCGCGTTTCCGAGGGATTAAAGCCCCTCGAGATGTCGATCGGCGACTACGTCCTGACGGGCGGAGAACTCCCCGCCATGGTGCTGATCGACGCCGTCGTGCGCCTGCAACCGGGCGCCGTGGGCCGCGCGGAATCGATCGAAGAGGAATCGTTCATGAAGGGGACGCTGGAATATCCGCAGTACACCCGCCCGCGCGTGGTCCGCGGAATGGCGGTGCCCGACGTCCTGATCAGCGGCGATCACGCGAAAATCGAAGCGTGGCGGCAGCGCCAGTCCGAACATCGGACGCGCCAGCGCCGGCCCGATCTGGCCAGAAAATGGAAGGAACGGTAAAAACCATGAGAGCGCTCGATCCCGTCGAAAAGGAATTCCTGAAATCCAAACCGCCGAAATTCGATGTCGGCGACACGGTGGACGTGCACGTGCGCATCGTGGAAGGCGACAAGGAGCGCATCCAGATCTTCAGCGGCATCGTGATCGCCAAGCGCCATCAAGGGTTGAGCGAGACGTTCACGGTCCGCCGCATCGTCCAGGGCGAGGGCGTGGAACGCATCTTTCCGCTGCACTCGCCGCGCATCGCCACGGTCGAGGTCAAAAAGAAGGGCCGGGTCCGCCGTGCCAAGCTCCACTACCTGCGCGGGCGCACCGGCCGCGCCACCAAGGTCGAGGAACGGATCGGCGCCGAGCTGGAATCGCCGGAGCCCTCCTCCGCCGAACCCCAACCGCCGCCGGCTGGAGCGCCGACCGGAGCCTCGGCCTAGGAATTGAAGCGCGCCGATACCCGATCTACAATCTCCATGGCATGAGAGGGGAGCCGCCGCGCCACGACACGACGTTTGACGACAGCCTTCGCCCCGCATCGTTCGACGATTTCATCGGCCAGAAAACCGTCCTGCGCAATCTGAGAATCTACATCCGCGCCGCGCGCGAACGCGGCGAACCGCTCGACCATGTGCTGTTCACCGGCATGCCCGGCCTCGGCAAGACCACCCTCGCGCGCATCATCGCCCACGAAATGAAGGCGCGCCTGCATGTGACCAGCGGCCCCATCCTGAAGCGTCCGGGCGATCTGGCCGGCATGCTCACCAAGCTGGAGACGGGCGACGTGCTGTTCATCGACGAAATCCACCGCGTTCTGGCGGACGTCGAGGAATACCTGTACACGGCCATGGAGCAGTTCTTCATCTCGATCGCCGTCGATTCGGGCCCCCACGGCCGCACGATCAACCTTCCCCTGAAACGCTACACGCTGGTCGGGGCCACGACCCGCGAGGGGCTCCTCTCGAAGCCCTTTCACGATCGATTCAAGATCCGAGAGAAGCTGGAGTTCTATCCCGCGGACGACCTCGTCGCCATCCTGGAACGGTCGGCGCGCCTTCTCGGCGTCGCCTTGGAACCGGACGCGGCGCGGATGGTGGCCGAGCGCGCCCGAGGCACGCCCCGCATCGCCAACAACCATCTGAGGCGCGTGCGCGACGTGGCCCAGGTCCGCGGCGCCACATCGATCACCGCGGGACTGGCGGAGGAAGGGCTGGCGATGCTCGGCGTCGACGGCATGGGCCTCGAGGAAATGGACCGCAAGATCCTGCGACTTCTGTGCCGGCACCAGGAACCCGTCGGCTTGAAGACCATCGCGGCGGCGGTGGGAGAGCAGGAAGACACGATCGAGGAGATCTACGAGCCTTATCTTTTGCAGCGAGGTTTGCTCTTGCGCACTCCGCGGGGCCGCAAAGCCGCTCCCAAGGCGTTCGAACATCTGGGCGGACCGCCGGCCAAGGCCCCGGGGGTCCTTTTCTGACTCGAATCCTTCACTTCAGGGACATCGCCGCCGCGATTCGCATCCCTCCGGGAACGGCTTCCGCCTGGTAGGCCGCCCATTCCACATAATCCAGGAACCGCGCCCGAGCCCGCAGGATCAATTCCATCTCGCGAATCCGCTCCCGCAGCACGCGATCCACGGCCAGGTCCAGAGCGTTCGGGTCCAGCGCCCTCCCCTCTTTCACGGATTTCGCCATCAGCTCCTGGCGCAGCCGGCTGCGGTACTCGAAGCTTTCGACCGTCTTGGACGCCAACGTCGGAAAGAATCCTTCCAATCCTTCCCGCATCGGCGGACCGTAAAAAAAACCGCTGGCGATCGCGTCCGGCCCGATCGTCTTGTCCAGTCCCAGATTCCGCAGGCGCGTGAGCGCCTCTTCAAAGAAGAGCTCGTTTGTCATCGCGGGCTCCTGCTGAGCCCCGCAGCGCAGCGTCTGGGCGAGAAACGCGGGATTGTTGGCGATGACGAGCGCATCGCCGGTCACCGCGTAGGAAGCGCACAGATAGTTGTTCCAACCTAATATGTCCGGATCGAAACTGTAGCTGCGGACGGGATAGCCGCCGACCTGCATTGAATCGCCCCGCAGCGTGTCCTTCGCCTTCCGGACCACCTCGTCGATCTTCCGCTGCAATGCTTCGCCGGCGACGCGCGGATCCTCTCCCGGGGCGGCGCGAATATAGAAGGCCAGCGCCGCGTACGTGAGACCGTTCTCTCCTTCACTCGAGCCCACCAAGATCGAGGTGGGACCGCTCAGGCGCGATAACACGTCCTGGCTCAAGAGCTCCGCGTTCAACGCGTCGACGAATTCGCGGAGGTTGTGTCGCGCGAACCGATCCCACGGCGTGCCCGGCGGGCGGCGCGGATCGGCGATGGTCTGGACCCAATCCCAGAGATGGGTCGCTTTCGCGTTGCTGAGCAGGATTCCGATGCCATTCGCGGGAACGAAACGCATGAGATCGACGGGGGCGGGATCTTGGCGCCAGGGCTTCATCCCGTCCGCCTCCACCCGAACGAGCAAGGCGGAGCCCGAAACGTCCAGCGTCACACGACATGCCTCCAGTTCGGAAACGTCGGTAAAGGTCAGGAAACCGCCGATCGGGAATCCCGAAAGCCACGGCCTGAGCAGCGTCCCCTCCATCCGCGCGGACAGGGGGGCCTCGGGCGTCTTCTCGGGCCCGCGCCGGCGCAACGCGGACCGGATCATGGCTTCGTCGTTCGAGACGACCACGACGGCCCCCTGCGGCGCCACATAGAAATCGCCCCACCGCAACGCGCGCCAACCTCCGACATCGACCTTCTCGGCGCCGACGGCGCCGGGAAAGAGTTGCGCCAGCGGCAGCAACAGGAAATCGCTCCATCCAACCCGCGTCGCCACACAATAGGCCGCCTTCGAATCGCGAAAGTCAACCGCGGCCAGGAGGTCTCGCCCCGCCAATCGCAGCAGGGACTCCTCGCGGAGGAGCGCGTTTCGATCCAGAAACCGCCGGTCGGTGAGCTGGTCGATCGTGGGAGCTCCGACCTTTTCCAGGAGGCCGTTGATCTGATCGCGCATGGCCGCGTCGCGCAGGAGACGGCCCCGCACGACGGCCCAGAACTCCGATTCTTGAATCCGCCTCCAATGCTTCGCCCCTTCCACGATCCGGAAGGTTGCGTCCGATCCTTGCGGCTCGAACATCCCGACCGGACTTCGGGAAGCGGCGACATATTGGATCGACCGCCCCAGAACGTACAGAACGACGACGGCGGCGATCGCCGCCCCCGTCGCGAAGAGCGCTTTCCAAGTCCAGTGAAGCGTTCGGATCCGTTCCACGAAACGCATTACGGTTTACGCATGCTTGCGTAACTCCCACAGCAGGTGTTTGAGCTCGTTCATCAAGATCTCTTCGAGAGCCAGGCGCACGGCGTCGGGAGATCCGGGAAGGGCGGCGATCAGATGCCCCTCCTCGGTGGTCCCGAGAACCGATCGGGAAAGGATGGCCGAAACGCCGATTTCCTTCGCGCTCAGCGAGCGGAACATCTCGCCGAAACCGGGAAGCTCCTTGTCGATCAAGGATCGGACGGCCTCGACCGACACGTCCTTCTTCGAGATGCCGGTGCCTCCGATGGCGAGCGTCAGGTCGACGCCCGCTTTCTGCGCTTCCTGAAGGACTTCGGCGAGCGCCTTGCGGTCGTTGCGGATCACGCGATGATCGACGACCGAGTGGCCGAACTTGACGAGGATCTCATAGGCCAGCTTCCCCGATACGTCCGTCTGCGGGGTTTTCGTGTCGCTGACCGTGAAGACCGCGCAGCGTGCCGGGGGCACGTCCTTCTGCGCCTGCTCCGAATGGTCTTTGGCTCCCATGCGGTCCCTTTCTTCAACGCGTTGGCCGCCCCTTTGATTGACGTTCGTCTCCGGGAATTTACCCTATCGACAGGGTGCCAAGAAACGTCTAAATGTGGTATTGGTTTTATGTCCGACCGTGAAACCCGGCTCATGCTGGCCGTCAAGGAGGGCTCCGCGGAGGCCTTCCGGGAACTCTACGAACTTTACAGGAAACCGCTGGCGAATTTCCTGTACCGGCTCTGCTGGGATTCCAGCCTGGTGGAAGACCTGCTCCAGGAGGTGTTCCTTCGCGTCTGGCGGGCCCGCGGTTCCTACCAACCGCAGGCCAAAGTATCGACCTATCTTTTCCGCATCGCCGCCAATCTGTGGATCAACGAATCCGCGAAACGCCGGGAGCGATCATCGGAGCTCGCCGAGGGGGTGGTCGGGGATGCCGTCTCCGAGTCGCTGGAGCGTTCGGAAATCCAGAAGGCCGTCCGGCAGGCGATCGGTGAACTGCCCGAAGGCGAGCGAATCTGCCTCATCCTCTCGGAATACAACGGGCTGAAGTACGCCCAGATCGCGGAGGTCCTGGGCATTCCCGTCGGAACGGTCAAGTCGCGCATGTACAGCGCCATCCAGCGCTTGAAGGAACTACTCAAGAGCCACGAAGTTTGAGGCCACTGGGTTGGGATGAGATTCAGTGGAAATCGTAGAAATAAGGGTGGTAAAATATTCTTATGAGGTGGCCTGTGGCGACCCTGGCCCCGGCGCTTCTGGCGGGATGCATCATCCATGAGGAGCGGAGCCGGACCGTCCTGCCCGCCGTGGAACCGCTGACCGTGCCTGAAATCATCGAGCTCTCGCGCGGCGGCATAGGCGACGAGGCGATCAAGCGCAACCTCGCCCGGCACGGCGTCGTCTCCGCGCTGACCACGGAGGATATCCTGCTCCTGAAGCAGAACGACGTCAGCGATGCCGTGATCGAGGCGGCGATCGAAGCGCCCGTCCGCGCTCCCCAACCGGCGCGCGTCATCCATGAACGACGTGTCTATTACGACGACTACGAGCCCGCGTGGATGTTCGGCCTGGGCGCGCTGTTCGGATACGCCGCCGGCCATCATGGCCATTATGGCCATTACTATTATCACTACCGGGGGCACGGAGGGGTCCGGTGGTAGGAGGTGGGTGATGAAGAAAGCGCTTGTCGGATGGGTGATCCTGGCCATGGCGCCGCTGGTCGCATCGGCGGACGTCACCAAAGAGGAGTTGCTGAAATTGATTCGAGGAGGGGTGAGCGAGTCCGTCATCCTCACCTACATCCAGACGCACGGCCCGGTCGTGAAGCTCTCGAGCGAGGACTTGGTCGAGCTGAAGGAAGCGGGCGCGACCGATTCCGTTCTCAAGGCCTGCATCGCGCCGCCCAAGGCAAAAGCCGACGCTAAGGCGGAGACGCCGAAAAAGGTCACGGAGCCCAGCACCAACACCGAAACCGTCTACACCTATTATCCGTCCTATCCGTATTCGGTGTCGTGGTGCTATTCCCACCATGCGTATGATTATTGCGGGTACACCTACTCGTATCATTACCCCTATTACTCTTACCCCTATTACTCTACGTACCATTACCCCTATTATTACCCTTACTATCGATCTTATTACTATCCTCACCATTACTCGTACCCGCGATACTCGTCCCGGTACTCCTCGTATTGCTATCCGCGTTCTTACTCGCGCCCGGTAGGCCGGGCGTATGGGCGCGTCCGCTGGTAGCCCGCAGGCCCAGGATCAGCGCCGCGGCGCGCGCGGCGCCGAAGCCGTTGTCGATGTTGACGACGGTGATCCCGGCGGCGCACGAGTTCAGCATGGCCAGCAGCGCCGCAAGGCCCCGGAAGCTGGACCCGTAGCCGACGCTCGTCGGGACGGCGATGACCGGCCGCCGCACGAGTCCCGCTACCACACTGGGCAGGGCACCCTCCATGCCCGCGACCACGATCAACAGGTCGGCCGCGTCCAGCTTCCGCCGATGCCTCAGGAGCCGGTGAAGCCCGGCCACCCCCACGTCGCACAGCAGTTCGACGCGGACGCCCATCATCTCAGCCGACACGCGTGCTTCTTCCGCCACGGCCAGATCGCTCGTTCCCGCGGTCACGACGAGCAGCGATCCGGGCAGGCGCTTCGGAGGCGTCTGGACGAGCGTGATGCAGCGGGCGTCCTCGTGCCAGCGCGCCCGGCGGTCCAATGCACGGATCGGTTCGTAGGTTCCGGGATCGGCCCGCGTGGCCAGCAGATTCATGCCCCGGCTCAGGATTTCGCGGGCGATCGCCACGATGCGGGCCGGACCTTTCCCCGGGCAAAAGATCACTTCGGGATAGCCGGTGCGCAGCGAGCGATGATGATCGACTTTCGCGAATTCAAGGTCACGGAACGGAAGATCCCGCAGACGGCCGAGCAGATCCGCCTCGCGCAGGCGCCCGGCCTTGAGATCACGCATCCACCGCCGCAGCGTCGGCTCATCCATGTTACAAATAATTCTCAAAACTTATTGTAACTAACGCCGATGCAACTTGGTGGGGACCGCGTCGAGCGTCAGATCGTCGGCGCGTCCCGCCCGCAACAAGTGATAGCCCAGGCCGGCGATCATCGCCGCGTTGTCCGTGCAGAAACGGCCCGGAGGAAAGTAGGTCGTCACGCCGGCGGCGGCTCCGCGCGCGGCCGCTTTCTCCCGCAGCCGGCCGTTGCACGCCACGCCGCCGCCCACCGCCAGCCGCCGGACCCCTCGCCGGGCGCAGGCCCGCAAGGCCTTTTCCACGAGCACGTCCACGACGGCCTCCTGGAACCCGGCGCAGATGTCCGCCACTTCCCCGGTCGAGAGAGCCCGCGGATGCTTGCCGTCCTGGCCGCGCACGTGATAGAGCACATCCGTCTTCACGCCGCTGAAGCTGAAATCGAGCGAGCCGGGGCCGAGCATCGTCCGGGCGAACTCGATGCGCGCCGGATCGCGCCCGCGGGCGGCTCGCTCGACGGCCGGCCCCCCCGGGAATCCGATCCCCAGGATCTTCGCCACCTTGTCGAAGGCTTCTCCCGCCGCGTCATCCGTCGTCGAACCCAGGAGCTCGTGCTCGACCTCGCGGCGGCTGTGATACAGGCTGGTATGCCCGCCCGACACGACCAGCGAGATAAAGGGATATTCGAGCTCCGGAAAGGCCAGGTTCACGGCGTAAATGTGGCCGTGGATATGGTCCACTCCGACGAGCGGTTTGCCGGTGGCCAGCGCCAGAGACTTCGCGTACGTGACCCCGACCAGCAGCGCGCCCACCAGCCCCGGCATGCACGTCACGGCGATCCCGTCGACGCGGGAGAGCGGCGTCCCGGCCTCTTCCAGCGCCTTCTCGACCACGGGAACGACGGCCTCGATGTGCGCTCGGCAGGCCAGCTCGGGAACGACCCCGCCGTAGATCGCGTGCAGATCGATCTGCGACTGGACGGCGTTCGAGAGAATCTCGCGGCCGTCCCGCACCACCGCCGCGGCCGTCTCGTCGCAGCTCGTCTCGATCCCCAGAATGTTCACCGCACGTGACCTCCCGATTCGTCGAGACGGCTCACATCGCGGCGCGGCACGTTGGGTTCCCTCCCATCAAGGCGGGCGCGGAGGATCTCCAGCGCCGAGTTCAAGGGAGGATCCGCCGCGGTGTCCCGGTTCGCCGGCTCGCCTCCCTTGACGACGAGCTCGTCGCGCCACCGTTTCATCAGCTCCGCTTCCTCTTTCTCACTCATCTCGACAACGTAATCGGGCTGGATTCCGTACGCCGTTCGGCCCGCGTCCCGATTGACGTTTTCCCCCGAGGGAGTCATCCAGCGCGCCGTCGTCAATTTGAGGTGGGAGCCGTCCGAAAGATCGAACGGCGTCTGCACGGTCCCCTTGCCGAAGGTGCGCGAACCGACGACGGCGCCGCGCCGCAGATCGCGCATCGCCCCGGCGAAGATCTCGCTGGCGCTCGCCGTCCCGCCGTTCACGAGGACGACCAGCGGAACGTCCGGAAGATCGTTCTCGGACGTCGAAACGATCTGCCGGTTGTCCGTCGAGGTCTTGCCGCGAGTGGACAGCAAGACCCGGCCCGCCGGGATGAACCGATCGCTCAACGCGACGGCCGCTTCGAGCAATCCGCCGCCGTTGAAGCGCAGATCGATAATGAGCCCCCGCAGGCCCTGTTGACGAAGCTCCGCCATCGCGGCGTCGAACTGCGACATCATGTCGGTGAAATTCGAGACGCGGATGTACCCGAGGCCGCGTTCGGGATCGAGCATGCGATGTTTGACGGCCTGGATCTTGATTTCCGCGCGGGCCAGCGTCACGTCGAAACGGTCCCGATCCTTGCGATAGAGGGCGAGGGTCACGCTCGTGCCCTTCTCCCCTTTGATGCGGCGGATCACCTCGGAGATGGGCATGCCCTTGATGTCCACGCCGTCCACCGCGAGGATGAGGTCGCCGGGCAGAATGTCCGCCGCGAACGCGGGCGTGTCTTCGATGGGGGTGACGATCAGCAGGTAACCGGTCGCGGGATCCGGCTCCACGAGAATTCCCACGCCGTGGAATTTTCCGGACATGTGCCGCTCCTGCCAGTCCTCCCATTCCTCGGCCGTGTAGTATTCACACGCGGGATCGAGCGCCTGGAGAATCCCGTCCACCGCGCCGCGCTCCAACCGCTCGGCCGGCACGTCGTCGGGATAGCGGGCCTGAATCAACATTCCGACCTCGGAGAGTTTGCGCAGCAAGCCCGCCGAGGCCCGCGGCGCCGGGCCGCTCACGTAGAAGCCGAGGATGAAGGACGACACCATGAGAAACGGCGTGGCGATCGACAGGAGCATGGCTTTACGGTTCATCGGCACCTCGATAGTGGCCCCGCCGCGATTATACGGAAGTGCCCGGCGACGCGCATCCTTGATGGCCCGCCGGGCCCGACGCTAAGATACGCCGGACAAGGAGAGGCGATCCATGCCCTCGATCGCGGCCGACGAAGTCTCCACCCTTTACGCGACGGCGCAGAGGTTGCGCCGGGGCGCCCTGCTGGCCACTTCGGAAGCGGGCTCGGGACACCCCACCACGTGCCTGTCCTGCGCGGAGATCGTGTCCGTCCTCTTTTTCCGCGAAATGCGGTGGGATCCGTCGAATCCCGCGGCGCGAAACGTGGATTCGTTCGTGCTGTCCAAGGGCCATGCCGCCCCCATCCTGTGGGTGGCGTTGCGCGAGGCGGGCGCCATCGCGGACGATCCGCTGACGCTGCGAAAAGCGGAGAGCGTCCTGGAGGGCCATCCCACGCCCCTTTCGCCGTGGGTCAAGGTGGCGACCGGATCGCTGGGCCAGGGATTGTCGGCCGCGGCCGGCATGGCGTGGGCGCGGCGCGCGGACGGCCTCGACGCGCGGATCTATTGCCTGCTGGGCGACGGCGAGACGGCCGAAGGGTCGGTATGGGAGGCGGCCGAGTTCATCGCGTTCAATCGCCTGGATTCGGTGTGCGCGATCGTGGACGTCAACGGACTCGGACAGAGCGGACCCACGATGCACGGCCATGACCTCGAAGCGATCGCCCGGCGTTTCGAAGCCTTCGGCTGGGCGGCGCATCTCGTGGACGGACACAGCGTGCCGGCGCTGGCGGGGGCTTTCGAACGCGCGCGCGCCACGGGGGGACGTCCGTCGGTCGTTGTCGCGCGAACGCAGAAGGGCAAAGGAGTGGGCGCGATCGAAGGCGTGGGCGGCTGGCACGGCAAGGCGTTCAAGAAAGGGCCCGATTTGGAAGCCGCGATCCGGGAACTCGGAGAACCGGCGGCGGCGATGAAGATCCAGGCCAGGCGCACGAACTCCGCCGCCGTCCAGCGCTCGCTGGAGCTTCCGGGAACGGCCGCCCCTACGGACTACGCGATCGGACAGGAGGTCGCCACCCGCGAAGCGTACGGCACGGCGCTGGTCGAATTGGGTCGGGTCAACCCCGACGTGGTCGTGCTGGACGGCGACGTGAAAAACTCGACCTTCGCCGAGAAGTTCAAAACCGCGATTCCCGATCGATTCATCGAAGGTTATATCGCCGAACAGAACATGACGGGCGTCGCCGCGGGCCTGGCCAGCGAGGGAAAAATTCCGTTCGTTTCGACGTTCGCCTGCTTTCTCACCCGCGCGTACGATCAGATCCGCATGAGCATCTACTCGCGGCCGCGGACGATGGTCTTCTGCGGCAGCCACGCGGGCGTCTCCATCGGAGAGGACGGGCCGTCTCAGATGGGCCTCGAGGATCTGGCCATGTTCCGGGCGCTGATCGATTCGACGGTCCTCTATCCGGCGGACGCCGTCTGCGCCGAACGGCTGGTCATCCAGGCCGCGGCGATCCCGGGCATCGTCTATATCCGGACGACGCGTCCCAAGACGAAGGTGCTTTACTCCAACCAGGAAACGTTTCCCGTCGGCGGCTCCAAGACGTTGAAATCGAGCGCCCAGGATCAGGCAACGCTGGTCGCCGCGGGAGTGACGCTGTACGAAGCGATCGAGGCGCATGAGCGCTTGGCGCGGGAGGGCATCGCCGTCCGCGTCATCGACGCTTACTCGGTGAAACCCATCGACGCGAAGACGCTCCGGCAAGCCGCTCGGGAAACACGGATCCTGGTCACGATCGAGGATCACTCCGTGCACGGAGGTCTGGGCGACGCCGTCGCCGGCGCCGTTGGCGGAGGAGCCAAGCTCGAAACGCTGGGCGTGACCCGCATCCCCCGCTCCGCCACGCCGAAAGAATGCATGGACGCCCAGGGGATCACCGCCCCCCACATCGCCGCCGCCGTCCGCCGTCTGTTACAATAAGTTTTGAGAATTATTCGTAACGTTACGAAATATTTTGAAAATTATTTGTAAC
>JACQVR010000122.1 GCA_016209705.1 Planctomycetota bacterium | reverse complement strand
CGACGGATCCAGACGCGAAAAGCGGCATAGCTGATCCCCGCGCCTTTACAGGCAAGTTCCAGGGGGACGCCGACGCTGACAGCTTGGAGGATACGTTCGCGGACTTCGGCGGTGAATTTGGAAGGGCGACCTCCGGGCATTAGTAAATCCTCCTCTCTGGGTGCGTTTCGTTGAGGGCAACCTTGCCGGCAACCCGCTGCCAGCGGGATACGGCGGCGTCGACGAACTTGGGCTCCAGCTCCATGGCGAAGCAGCGCCTTCCCAGTTTCTCGGCAGCGATGATTTGGCTGCCGGAACCTGAGAAAGGTTCGTAGCAGATCTCGCCCGGCCGCGTGTGGCTGCGAATCGGGATGGCGAAGATTTCCAATGGTTTCATCGTCGGGTGGAGACCTGACTCGCCATCCTTTTGGTCTATTTGCCAAACAGTCGTGAGACACGGGTCCGGGCGAAGGGAAGGGGGCTTCCCCTCGACCCAGCCGTAGAAGCAGGGCTCGTGCTGCCACATGAAGTGGCTGTGCGTCAGGATCGGCCGCGTCTTGGCCCAAATGATCTGCTGGTGAACAAAGAGACCCGCGCGTGGCCATGCCTCCTCGACGAGGGCTTGGCGCCGCGAGGCGTGCCACTGATAAATTGCGACGCTTTCACGCAGCGCCACGTCAAGCGCCAGGCGCAGGAAGGCGTAGAAGAAATCGGACGACGCCGCTGGGTCTTTGTACGAATCCCAGTGCTTGTCTTTCACGTCGGGCTTGTTGTGCCAGGACTGTGGGTGGTTTCCGCCGGAATAATCGACGAGATACGGCGGATCGGTCGCCATGAGCGAGGCGCGCTCGCCGGCCATGAGGCGTTCGACGTCCTCGCGCTTCGTGGAATCGCCGGCGAGAAGACGATGCTCGCCAAGGAGCCACAAGTCGCCAGGCTGCGTGACCGCCACCTCCGGAGGTTCCGGAGCCGCATCGTCCTCGAGGGGCGCGTCCGTCTCGATTCCGGCGCCGCGGGCGAGGTCACGAATCATGCGGCCTAGCGCCTCGTCGGACGTCTTCACTTCCGCCAGAAGCGATTCAAGCCGCTCGCCGTCGCTGCCGGCCATGGCGGCCAAGGGATCGAGCGTCACGAGAAGCTTCGCGGCTTCCTCCTCATTCAAGTCGAGCACAAGGACTGGCACTTCCATGTCCGGCGTCGTTTCGGCTCTTAGGTGGCCATCGATCAACTGAAGCGAACCGTCTGAAAGCTCGCGAGCGAGAAGCGCATCGGCAAAGCCGACCTCGGCGAGGACGCCCTTGAGCGTCTCCCGCTGGCGCTTGCCGTGCGTGCGCCAATTCCTCGGGTGCGGTTTGATGTCCGACGCCTTGACCCGGCGTAGACCAACAACGCGGTCGCGGATTTGCACAAGGCCCCCCTTTCTCCGGTCTCTCATAAGGTATTTTATCGCATTGTGAAGGGCTGAGGTGTTCGGTTTTGAATTAGGAAAAGGGTGAACAGGTGTGAGTCGAATTGTTACAATTCACGTCACGCACCGGGATTTCCGTTAATACCATCGAGGCCCCCGTAGGGGAGCCCACATGTAGCTCCGCGGCGGGGCCAGGCCGAGAGGGGGAGCGGTGAATTGAACACGCAAAAGGATGCTCGTCAGAATCCGGCAGAATCGCCAATAGCATCCGGCCATGGGTACTTCCCCGACCTCAAATGGCTCATTTCACACCTCAAAGAGAGATTCGGGCACGTACTCGAATGGCAGGACATTGTCGGCCTCGCCTTTGACCATGCCGCGCGTTTTCATCCGCTGGCCAATAAGTTGGACGCAATCCCCGAAGATCGCGCACAGTGTTTCTTATTTGCGCTCAAGAAGATCAAGGAGCAGGCCCCTGGAGAACTGAACGCCGCAGGATTCGCTCCGATGTTTCTCACGGTCCCTGGATTGGATCGGGATGGTTACACTCTGGAGCGAATCAAGAAGTGGTATGAGAGCACCTTAAACCCCGCAAGGGACGAAGCGACCCGTTATTTGATGGCTGGCAAGTCCGTGGATCTCTCCAACAGATTCCACCTGATCGGAAAACTATGGGGTGAATTGGTCCGGCAAAGTACGCCCGCAGGGGTCCTCACGTTCTGGCGGACGATGGAAGATGTCGTTAGCTCCGTAACTGGGCGCAAGAAGTCCCGGTTGTCGAAAACCGATCCAGACGTGGCAGCGGTGCTCGCTGAGCTTCTGGTACTGTGCGTCCGTCAGCCGGACAAAATCAAATTCCGCAGAGGTTCGGACGGTCGCTACTACCTTGGTGATCGGGATCTGCGAGATATCGTGGCGAAGGCATTGCAGATCCCGAAGCGAAAGGTGGCAGGCTTGACAAGACGCCGCTTTCGTCGGCGCGAACAACGAATCGACGACGAATCGATCGACGCTGCGACGGGGCCCACGGCGGATTCTCTTGAGGGGTTGGAATTGCTCGTCCATGAGGAAGGGCGACGAGCGCTTGAAGCGGTCGTTGCAGCCCGCGCAGCTCGGAAGACCAGGAGCGAGGCCGTCCGAGTTGTTCGCCAGAATCTCATGCCGCTCTTGAAAGGGGACCTATCCATTCGGCAGATGGGGGGGCAACATAAACTGAACTATGATTCGCTTCAAAAGGCCTATGTCGAGGAAAAACGCCAGTTGGCCTTGGACCCTACAGTCCAAGATGCCCTCCTGAAGTGACCGCCAGAAAATTCTAATTTCCCACCTTTTTTTCTTCCGATCGTCGCGAGGTGCGTCCCTTTCCCCAGTGATGGAAAGGAATAAGCGACGGAAAGCCGACGCCCAGGATTACGCGCCGGTCATCACGAGGGGCCTTCTACCGGAGTTGCTCCACGTCGAGGACGTCGCCATCGCCCTGGCAGTTCGCCCCCGCATAGCAAGGCGCTGGATCTCAACAGGAAAGCTCGGCCCGTACTGCCGCATCGGAAAGCGCCTCGTTCTGCGGCGCGATGCACTTCTCGAGGCCATTACCGCGAAGGAGAAACTGCCATGAATTGGGAGGATCTGCCCCTCTCGGAACAGCACCGCGAGCTGATTGCGGGATCTGGTATCTCACCGGAGGTAGCGGCGGCGCGGGGCTACCGCACCGTCGAGGTGAGAGCCGATCTGCGGCGGCTGGGGTTTAGCGATACCCAGGCGCGCGTTCCCGCTCTGTTTATTCCGGTTCACGGCGTGACGGGCGAGGTCGTCCTCTACCAAATTCGACCAGACGAACCCCGCATCGTCGACGGCAAGCCCGTGAAGTACGAAACGCCGCGCGGTTCCCGCATGGTCCTCGACGTTCCGCCAGCAGCAGGCGGCCGGATCGGAGACCCTTCTGTGCCGCTTTTTATCACGGAAGGAGCGAGAAAAGCAGATGCCGCCGTCAGCCGTGGGTTGTGTTGTATCGACTTGCTCGGCGTCTGGAACTGGCGGGGAGCGAACGAACACGACGGGAAGACGGCCCTTGCCGACTGGGAATCCGTCGCGTTGAACGACCGGAAAGTCTATGTCGTCTTTGACTCCGATGTAATCGAAAAAGCTCAAGTCCAGAAGGCTGTTTTCCGCCTCATGCATTTTCTCCAAAGCCGAGGAGCAACCGTCAGTGTGATTCGGCTCCCGTCCGGGGAAGGAGGTTCCAAGGTTGGCCTCGATGACTATTTCGCGACAGGGAAGTCGGTTGATGACCTGCTTGCTCTGGTTTCGGACTCCTCAGATGCAGATGGTGAGATGAGTCGCGGAAGCGAAGTCGGGGAAATTGCCCCCATCTATGCCGGGCAAGCCGACCTTCATGAGACGGTCATGCGAGCGTGGGACGCAGTGGTCCGCTTCAACACTCCCCCCAAGATGTTCCTTTTCGGCAGCTTCGAAGTCGTTCGGATAAGTACAGCGCAGAACGCAGAACCCGTTATCGGTCATTTGGGGCCAGACGGAATGCGACTGGTCCTGGCGCGATCGTCGAAGTGGTTCCTTCTCGACAGCAACGGGAATCTCAAAGACGCGAAGCCGCCCACCGACGTGGCGAGGGCCATGTTGGCCGATGATCTGTGTCCGTTACCAGTCTTGGACCGCATAATCCGTGCTCCCATCGTCGCCCCGGACGGCGAGCTGGTGATGACCGAGGGATATCACCCAAGAACGCGGGTCTACTACTTCCCCGGGCATTTGGAAATCCCCGCTGTCTCCACATCACCCTCCCATGAGGAGATTCAGGTCGCGAAACAAATGATCCTGGAGGACCTTCTCGTCGATTTCCCATTCGTTTCGCAAGCGGACCAGGCGAACGCGGTGGCCCTGTTTGAACTCCCTTTCATCCGCGAGCTGATTGATGGCCCGACCCCGATCCATCTCATCGAAAAACCGACGCCCGGCACGGGAGCGGGGCTACTGGCCGATGTCATCTCGCTTTCGACTCGAGGCGGGAATTGTCCGCTGATGACGGAAGGCAGGGAGGAAGAAGAGTGGCGGAAGCGAATCACCGCCGCCCTCATGGCGTCTCCTGAGGTTCTCCTCATCGACAACCTCCGGCACCGGCTGGACAGCGCCGCGTTATCCGCCGCCGTAACGGCCAAGGTGTGGTCCGATCGAAAGCTAGGGCAAAGCCTCGTTGTGTCACTCCCTGTCCGATGCGCCTGGATCGTGACCGGCAACAACCCGGCGGTATCGTCTGAAATCGCCAGGCGTTGTGTCTCGATCCGCATGGACGCCAAGGTGGACCGGCCCTGGCATCGTCCAACCGAGTCGTTCAAGCATCCTGAGCTCCGCTTGTGGGCCGCCGAGAACCGCGGACGGCTGATCTGGGCGGCTCTGACGCTGGCCCGTGCGTGGTTCGCGGCCGGTTGCCCTCGGTCGAGCACGACGTTGGGAGGATTCGAGGAATGGTCGAAGGTCATGGGTGGAATTCTCCAGGTCGCCGGGATCGAGGGATTCCTTGAGAACCGCCAGAAATTCTATGACCGCGCGGATCGGGAGGGCGAGCAGTGGAGGACCTTGATCTCCGTGTGGTGGGGGCGATTCGGAGGCGACGAGGTGGGAACCAAGGAGCTATTCGGACTTATTTCCGAGGACGAGATTCCATTCGAGCTGGGAAAGGGCACGGAGCGGAGCCAGAAGACTCGCCTGGGCGTGGAGCTGGCGCGGAGCGTGGATCGTCGGTTCAACCTCGGCGACATCATCCTGAAGATCGAGGGCTCCGACCCCTTCCGAAACGCGGCCCGGTGGCGGCTTGTTAACCTTGATAACGTTGTTAACGTTGCCGGCCGACTCACAAACGCGAGCGCGCGCGAGGGGGTATCGGTAATATCCTCCGAGGCCAATATAGGGTCAGGGAAGTGCCAAAAAGGTTCACAAGGTTCACACGCCGAGCTCTTTTCTCCTGACCCACACACCCCTCGTGTCGCCGGCGACCTGGGCTGGAAAGGTTCACAAGGTTATCAAGGTTCACACGAAGGCTCGGAAGACTCCCTTGATGACATGCCGGAGGGCTCGGTTGAAGAGTCCCCCGATGCGGCTGACCGCGAGGTGGGGGAGCTATGAAGCGAGATATCCTCCCCGACCTCGACGTCGCCAAACGGCTTATCCTCGAGCTTGGCCATGCGGGGGTCCGCCTGGGAACACGCGGTCGCCACATCACCTACGACGCACCTCGAGGTGTGCTGACGGCCGAGATCCGGGAGCGGCTGCGGGCCAACAGGTCACTGATCTGCAACCTGCTTGCCCAGTCAAGTCGAGAAGGCGGTCGTGAATTGGATGCGTTGCGTGGGCCGCAAGTGAACGCCGCTCCCAGCCGCAGGATCCCCTGCTGGTATCCATCGCACCCCCGCTGGATCAGCATCTATGGCGCCATGGTTTGCGGCGTCTGCCATCCGCCGGCGGACCCCTCCCTGGTGGCCAGTTGGGAGGGTGCGGAATGAAGTCCAACAACGCCTCCCGCGTGCTTCCCCCGAAACTGCTGTGCCGCGTTCAGCGCCACGTCGCCGGCGCACTCTTGTGGATTCCCGCTCGTGAGCGTCGGCGGCGTAAGACTGTCCAGGACGCCGTGCGAAATGACCGAATCCTGCGCCTTCGCGCCCAAGGGGCAACGTTTCGGCAACTCGCGAGGCAATTCTGCCTCAGTCCCAGTCGTGTTTGGGAGATCTGCCAACAAGAAGGCCGTGGATGCGCACCCGCACGCCGGTCCAGGGCCCGAAAGCGGGGTGACAGGTGATGCACGCTCCGCAGCCTATTGACGCCGCCCGCCGCGCAGCGGTGGCCCAGCTGCTGGCGCGCGCCGTTCTTCGGCTGGCAGCGAAGAAAGGCGGGGCACCGTCCCTGCTTCCTGCTGGGAGGGCCAAATGAGGATCGATCTCGTCGGAATTTCCCAGACCGTTTGCATCCCCGCGCCGTTCTGGACCGCAATCCTGGCGCTGGCGCAGATAGCGGGATGGGAGCCAAGGGGTGACTACTTCCAGCCCGCGGGCCAAGTCGTGTCTCGGGAGGAAGCACGGGCGCTGGGTCAGGCGCTCGAGGCGGCGCTGCCGTTCATTCCGGACGTGGATGTTCGCTTGGCGCGCACAGTGGAGCATTGCACGGAACTGGGCCAGCCGATCGCGCGACCAGCGTTGGATGGCGGCGAAGTTTTCACGCCGCTCGAGGCGCTGTCGGGACCCGGCAAGGCCCACGTTCGCGCCGTGATCGAGATTTGCCGCGCAGGGGGATTCAGGATCACATGAAGCCGAGAATCTTCTCCAGATTTGCCTTGCTTCGGGCGCGAGACAGAGCGTTCATCCGACCAACGGGCAGGCAGAACCGCCTACAGATGAACGGGTTGCGAGGTGCAGCCTGCTGTGGGTCGGAAGAGGAACGCCTGCCCGAGGAGGAATGGACATGGGCAAGAAGAAGCAGGTCGAACCCGGCGTGGTGGCTGAGCTGGCGGCGCTGCAGGGGATGGGGCAGCCGGAACTGAAGGTGAAGTTCGAGCAGGTTCTTGGT
>JACQVR010000123.1 GCA_016209705.1 Planctomycetota bacterium | reverse complement strand
CGAAGAAAAACCGAGGAAGACAGTCACGGAAGGGGAAAAGACAGACGGCAGACTCCGTCTGCCGACGGGCATCGGCCCGTCGTGGGCTCCGCCCCCGAACCCCTGCCCATCGCCTTGACCGTGCGTGCGCTTTCAGAGATGGTGCGGCACGGGAGGGACGCAATGGAAAACGAAACCGACGCGGACACGTTCCTGGCGGGAGAGGCGGATCGGCTGCGGCTGATCGCTGCGGCGCTACGCGCGATGGCACTCGACATGGGCAGCGCTACGTTCGAGCCGAAGGTGCTTTACCGCTCCGCCGTCCTGTGTTCCGACGATTTGAACGCTGGCGTAGTCCGGGGGCTATTCAGAACTCACGCCTCCCCTGGTCTTTGGCCTTGATGTCGCTCAATCTCGGTGGCAAGGGCGTCTTCTCCGCGAGCAAGGCCAGCATGGCAAACGCCGTTCCGACGTTGCGCGAACGCTTATGAAGTTTAGCGTAACGATCATTCCACGTACCGTCTTCATCGCGCGTCTTGAGTACCGTTTCTGCCAGCCGTCCACGCTCGCGGGCGCGCTTCTCCTCTGGCAACAGCTCGATCAGCTGGGCCGCGTAGCGGTGCGCGTAATAGAAGTAATAGGGCGCGATGCCGTACCGTCCCGCATGAGTGCCAGCCTTCGCGCGGCGCTTCTCGAGCTCACGCCAGTGCTTGTAGAAATTGTCGAGCGCAAACTGAAGGGCTTCGGGGGAACCGCCGCCCAGGAGGATGAGCGTCGTCTCGCAAAGCACGGATCGGCCCGCGCTGCCCGGCAATCCGCCGCCTGCCGACACCGGCTTGTTGGCGGTGCCCTCGTACACGAAGGCGCCGTTCTTGGTCCGTGCCTCCTCCAGCACTTTGCGGCATCGGTCGAGGAGACCCTCCGGGATCTTCTCGCCCTGCGACAGCGCGAACAGCAGCGATTGCGCCACGGGAGCGGTCACGAACGCCGTCGGATTCTTGGCCTGGCCGTAGTCCCAGCCGCCCTTGGCATTCTCTTCCTCGGCGATGGTTTCCACGAGACGAGGAATCCACCGGTCCACGGCCTGAGCGTGTTGACCAGCCTTCTTGAGGGCGCGCACCTGACACAGGAATTGCAGGGCGAAGCAGTGACCCCAGATGCGGACGTCGTACGTTTTCGTCTTGAGGGGAGCCATCTTCTTGTGTTCCAGAGCCTGGAGCACGAAGGCCAACCCGTGGTGCACCGCGGCCATCACATCCTTGTCCTGCGGTGCCGCCAGCAGCAACGCCTCGCTAACGATCGACGTGCCGCCGACCTGGAAGCCGTAGGGCAATCTTCCGGGTTCTCCGGGGTCCTGATGATAAGCCTCATACGACCAGCGGCCGCTGTCCTCTTGCATCTTGAGCAATTGCTGGACAGCGGTACGCAAAGCATCGCGTTTGGCGGTCTCCGTTGCAGCCGCATCGCTTTCCGTTTCGGAGGGAGCCGGTTCGTCCTGCGGCACCGTAACCTCCGGATGCGGACAATGGCCTTCCATAAAGGTTTGTGCGGGGTTGATAGAAGTGGGTTTCGAAAAGATGGCTGGATCGAGGAAGAAGGAGCCGAACGCGAGGGCCAGGATCATCCAGGGCATCATGAAAGAGATCTCCTGATGTCGTGTCGATTTCTAATGGCCGCGTCTCTTGCGAGCATGAGAGCTTCCAGGCGCATGCTCGAAACTCGAAAGAGTTCTGGAGCAGATACGAAACCGGACCAGCGCTGTTGGCGACCTAACGGGTTCTCAAGATGTGGTTTGCATATGCACGATGCCCTCGCTCTCTCCGCGCCTGGGTGCCGTCATGGCGGCATGAACATCGAAACCGACGTGGACACGTTCCTGGCGGGAGAGGCGGATCGGCTGCGGGTGGTTGCGACGGCGCTGCGGGGGATGGCGGGCGACATGGACGGGGAAGGGTAGGAGGCGCAGGTGCTTCACGGCGCTGCAGCCAAGCTGGACGCCGTGGCGCGGAGGCTCGATACCACTCGCGAGCATCTGTGCCGGAGCTGCAAGGTGCTGGAAGTAGGGGGAGGGCTGGCATGTCCGACGGCAGGCCGGTCGTGCTCGTGGGGCGGCTGACGCACGAGCCGAAGCTGCGGTGGAGCGGTCCTGGAGGAGCGGCGTTTCTCAAGCTCAAGCTGGCCATCATGCGGAATGGCGAAACGAAGTAAACCAGCTCGCCATGTAGTTCAGCCGCTTCAGGCGTGGGGTATCCACATGGCCAAACTTGATTCCCGCACTCCACGCTTTGCCGTCCAGATTTGAAGCCCGAACTACCGTGCCTTCAGCCTGGAACGTATCGGCGAACTTCATCAGGCGCAGCGAGAAAAGCACTTTGCTTCCCACCGGCATTTCTTTGGCGCTCACGACCTGCACTCCCGAAGTGCTTATGTTTACGACCCCGACGGCCAGCGTTTTTCTCCTATCCAAAGGCCATGAACGGGTCTCCGTCGTCACGCTGGCGGTGTAGTCGTGAACCTGAAATCGCTCCGCCTTTCGACCGGAGTGACGCGGCGATGGCTTGGGTGCCCCATTAGGCCCCGGAGGTTCTTGCATACGGATACCCATGGGACATGCAGTCTACGACTGGCACGTTCTCGGTGCAACAAATATGTACGGCCGACGGCCCCAGTTGGGGCCTCGTTAGGTTGGCACGTCTGGTTGAGCGACCCCGACGCGGTCATATCCTATCGCGCGGCCAGAACGAGTGCCCAAATAAGCGAGGAGAAGACAACGGCCAGGAGAACGCCGACGACGGCCGCTTTGCGGATCTCGTAGGCGTCGTTGACCGCCTCCGGAAGGACTGTTGGAACCCTGCCCGAGGAGGCATCTTGCTGGTCCATAGGAGAAACGGAACTCAGGATCTTCATCATCGGAGACTCCCGAAATGGGGGTTGGCCAGCTTTCGCAAACATCTCCATATATTTTTATCGGCATAGAAACAGTCCCGGCCGAAAAAGGATCCAACCAATTCGGTCCTGGATGCTTGCGGCGGAGACCAGCTTTTACAAGATCGCCGCGGGTGCTCTGAAAGTTTACTGACCTTACCGCCCTTTCATCTCATCCAGTCGGCGGGCCGCCTCCATCAGCAGCACCGCCGTAGGCATCTTGATTTCGTCCGGCACTTCGACGGAACTGGCCGTAGGGGGCGCCATCGGTTCGGGAACGTGGCGACCAGCGACCTGACCAGAAAGGGTTCATTCCTAGAGCGGAACGCGGTGCGAGAAGTCTTTAGCAGCAGAAGGCACGCGTCTGTGTGGAAATCGAACATTGGAATCGATCCCCGCAGATTCGTTGCTTGCCACCCATACACGGCCTGGAGATAATTGCTGGCGTCCAACTGAGGTCTGCCATGATGAAGACTCTCACCCGGCATAGGAAGAGGCACGAGCAGCAGAGCGAGGAGCCCACCCTGAAGCCCAAGTACGCAACGATGGGCCCCAGCATCGACATCATGCCTGATGTCAGCACCTATTCATTGATCCCGATCTACGATCCGAAAGCGGAACAGAAGCTCATGGAGGAGCTGGACAAGATCTGTGAGCGCCTCATAGGCTCGCTCAAGAAGCTGGCAAAGTAGCACGTGGCTTCGTCTTTTCTCGCATTGAATCGAGCAGTACGCATTCACCGGCGCGTGATCGCAAGCTTCCGGTTGCTTGCCGAGTCATTCATTCGAAAAATTCATTTCGCCGCCTCAGCCGACACACGCACGGCCTTTTTGCCGGCGTAACCTTCGAAACGCTTGACGATCAAATCGCAGTAAAGAGGATCGAGCTCCATTAGGTATGCTCGGCGTCCAGTGCGCTCCGCGGCGATCCCCGCGCGTCGTTGCCGTCATGTACTTGCCTGAAGTTGTGCCCCCGCTATCGGAAAGCGCGCGACGCTGGACTCGACCGTGCGCTGGGCTCATTATGAACGGTATGTGCGGCAGATTATTTCTGGCCCGTCGCGCCCGTGAAATCGCCGAGATCTTCGGCATCAGGCTGGGTCGCGGTGCAGAACGTTGGACGCCGCGCTACAACGTCGCGCCGACGCAGGACGTCCTGGCCGTCGTCGCTGAGGATGCGGGAAGCGTTATCGAGCCTTCGACGCTGGGGCTTGATTCCATCCTGGGCGAAGGACGCGTCCATTGGCAACCGCATGATCAACGCCCGCATCGAAACGTTGGCCTCCAAGCCGGCGTTCTCGCGACTGCTTCGGTCGAACCGGTGCGTCGTAGTGGCAGAGGGGTTTTTCGAGTGGTGCCGCGACCGAGGGGGGAAAATTCCGTACGCAATCTGGGCGCCTGGAAAAGATGAACTGCTCGGGTTCGCGGGTCTAAGGGCAAAGTGGAAGCCACCAGAAGGCGACGAGGTTCTGTCGTGCACGATCATCACGCGGCCCGCGGAGGGCAAATTGACTGAGATCCACGACCGTATGCCGGCGATGTTGCCGCGTGAAGCGCGAGGCAGAGCGGCCGCCATCGCATCTACCGTGATTCCGAGGGCAAACGGCTGACGATACCGGTGCATACGGGCCGGACCCTCCACCCCAAGATCGTCAAGGCGGTGATGCGCGATGCGGGTCTGACACCGCAAGAGCTGTAACTTCGTGTTCCGGCTGACTTCCGGTCGCGGCGCCCGCTACAATAAACATCGCATGGAGCGCATCTATCTCGACCACCACGCCACGACGCCGATCGACCCGCGGGTCCTCGACGCGATGATGCCGTATCTCCGCGACCGGTTCGGCAACGCGGCCAGCCGCACCCACGCGTTCGGGCGGGAGGCGCACGACGCCGTCGAGGCCGCGCGCACGCAGGTGGCGGCGCTCATCGGCGCCCAACCGGAAGAGATCGTCTTCACCAGCGGCGCCACCGAAAGCGACAACCTCGCGATCAAGGGAGTCATGGACGCCTATCGGTCGAAGGGCGATCACGTCGTGACCGTGGCCACGGAGCACAAAGCCGTCCTCGATCCTTGCCGCGCGCTGGAGCGGGACGGCCGCGCGATGGTGACCTATCTGCTGGTGGATTCGGACGGCCTTCTCGATCCGGATCGCCTGCGTTCCGCCATCACCGACCGAACCGTCCTGGTGTCGGTCATGGCCGCGAACAACGAGATCGGCGTGTTGCAGGACATTGCCGCCATCGGCGCGATCTGCCGCGAGCGCGGCGTCCTGTTCCATGCGGACGCGGCCCAGGCGGCCGGGAAAATCCCCATCGACGTGAACGCGATGAACGTTGGCCTTGCGTCGCTCAGCGCCCACAAGATGTATGGGCCGAAGGGCATCGGGGCGGTGTACATCCGCCGCCACCCGCGCGTGAAGCTGGTTCCCATGATGGACGGGGGAGGCCACGAGGGCGGCCTGCGGTCGGGAACGCTCAACGTCCCGGCCATTGTGGGTTTCGGCCGCGCTTGCGAAATCAGCGGGCAAGAGATGGCCGACGAATCGAAACGACTTCTAGCGCTGCGGGAACGTTTGTGGGGCGGGCTCAGCCGATTGGATCGCGTGCGCCTGAACGGCCATCCCACGCGGAGGTTGCCGGGCAATCTCAACGTCAGCTTCGAGTTCGTCGAGTCGGAAAGCCTGATCGAAGCCCTTCCCGATATCGCCGTCTCCAGCACCGCCGCCTGCACGACCGCCACGCCCGAGCCGTCGCACGTGCTGCGCGCCATCGGCCTCCCCGAGCCGCTGGCGCTGGGAGCCATACGCTTCGGCCTGGGCCGGTTTACCACCGAGGCGGAGATCGACACGGTCATCGAACGCATCACCGCCGAAGTGGTGCGGCTACGCGGGAAGTCTCCGTTGTATGCTGGAAAGTCGTGAGATATATTGTGGTGGGACAGAAAACCCCAGATAGGAGAAAATGATGGACCCTACGCACGCGCATCAGCACGGCCCGGCGACGGCGCCTCCGCCGCCCCCGACCGGGGCTCCGGTGGCGGCGATCACGATCACGCCGAAGGCCGCGTCCAAATTGAGAGAATTGATCGCCCAGGAAAAGAAAGATCCCGCCACGACGGGTTTGAGGCTCGGAGTCCAGGGCGGCGGCTGCTCCGGACTGTCCTACTTCATGGATTTCGACACGAAACACGACAACGATCGCGTCTTTACGCAGGATGAGATCCAGGTTTTCGTGGATCCCCGCAGCATCCTCTACATGAGCGGTTCGGTTCTGGACTACGCCGAAGGCCTCATGGGATCCGGTTTTTCGATCAAGAATCCGAACGTCAAGAGCTCCTGCGGCTGCGGATCCTCGTTCACGACGTAAGGGAGCATGTTGGGATATTCAGGGGGATGTCGAGATATAGGGGATATGGAAGATAAGACCCCCCATTGTGGTAGGCAGCGTCTCCCTATCTCCACTATCTCGACGATCTCCGAGGTGACGCCATGACGGAAGACGTTCGCCCGCCTTCCCCGCCGGAATTTCCGGTGCCCTTGACGAGCACGCTCTGGCCGCGCGTCGAGGAGGTTCTCGACCGGATCCGTCCGTACGTGCAATCGGACGGCGGGTACGTCGAACTCGTCAACGTGAACGAAGAGGAAGGAATCGCCTTCATCCGCTTCCAGGGAGCATGCTCCGGATGCCCTTCGAGCGCGATCACGCTTCAGATGGGCATCGAAAACGAGATCCGGACCAGCGTACCGGAGATCAAGCAAGTCATTGCCGTGGAATAGCTGGGAAGGACGCTTGAAGTTGGAACTCGGAAGGGGATACCGAGGATTGAACCGCCAAAGCGCTAAATCGCCAAATTGCCAAGAGAGTTCGACAGGACCTGCGATGGCGCTTTTGCGTTTTGGCGGTTCAACCCAGAAATAGAGCAATTAATTCCTAACGGATCCTAGGGCGCCGCAACGCCTGTCGCCGCCAAAAGCGCAAACCATGAGCACCAACGTGACGCAGATGCACGCCGCCCGCCGCGGCGAGATCACCCCCGCCATGAAACGCGTCGCCGAGCGCGAAGGACTGGACGCCGGATTCGTCCGGCGCGAAGTCGCCGAGGGGCGGGCCATCATTCCCGCCAACGCCGTGCACCTGGCCGCGAGGCTGGATCCCATGGGAATCGGGATCGGCTTTACGTGCAAGATCAACTCCAATATCGGCAACTCCGCGGTGACGTCCGATAGCGACAACGAGCTGAAGAAGCTCCACACGTCGGTCCACTTCGGCGCCGACACCGTGATGGACTTGTCGACGGGAGGAAATCTCGACGAGACCCGTGTGGCCATCATCCAGGCCGCGACGGTTCCCATCGGCACCGTGCCCATCTATCAAATGTTGCAGGGGGTGCGCGACATCGGAGACCTCACGTGGCGGGACATGCTGGACGTGATCGAAAAGCAGGCGCGCCAGGGCGTGGATTACATGACGATCCATGCCGGCGTGCTTCTGGAATACCTACCCCTGGTCAAGAGCCGCATCACGAAGATCGTCTCCCGCGGGGGAAGCCTGATCGCCGACTGGATGGTGAAGCACCGCGAGCAGAATCCGCTCTACACGCACTTTGACGAGATCTGCGAGATCTTCAAACAATACGACGTATCCTTTTCGCTCGGCGACGGCCTTCGGCCCGGATGCACCCACGACGCGAGCGACGCCGCCCAGTTCGCGGAACTGAAGACCCTCGGAGAATTGACCCTGAAGGCGTGGCGGCACGATGTCCAGGTCATGATCGAAGGCCCGGGCCACGTTCCGCTCGATCAGGTTCCGGCTCAAGTGACCCGGCAGATCGACGAATGCCACGGCGCCCCGTTCTACACGTTAGGGCCGCTCGTCACGGACATCGCTCCCGGCTACGACCACATCACGAGCGCGATCGGCGCCGCGGTGATCGGACAGTTCGGCGCGTCGATGCTCTGCTACGTGACCCCCAAGGAACACCTGGGGCTGCCGAACGATGAAGACGTGAAACAGGGCGTGATCGCGTACAAGATCGCCGCTCACGCCGCGGACGTGGCGCGGCACCGGAAAGGCGCGCGCGATCGGGACGACGCGCTGTCCAAAGCGCGCTTCGAATTCGACTGGAACAAGCAGTTCGAGCTTTCACTGGATCCCGAGACGGCGCGCCGGATGCACGACGAGACGCTGCCGGCCGACTATTTCAAATCCGCGGAGTTCTGTTCCATGTGCGGGCCGAGATTCTGTTCCATGAAAATCTCATCGCGCCTCGAGACGTGGGAACCGGCGACCGCGGCGATCCGCAAGGGTTAGCTCGCCGTGATCGCCGCGTTTTTCCTCCTCCTTCCGCTTGCCGCCCCGCAAGACGATCGGGATACCGATGCGTTTCAGTTTCCCTCCGAAGCGGCGGAAGCCGAACGTCGTTACCGCCAAGGGAATCTTGCGGAGGCCGAAAAGGCGCTGCGCGAGCTGCTTCGGCAGAAGCCCGACGAAGAGGTTCGCCGATCCCTTTGCCAGGTTCTGCTGAGAACCCGCGAATATGCGGGGCTACAGGCCGAAGCGGAGGCGCTGATGTCGGGCCGCAAGCCGCTCCACCGCGCGTTCGCCTGGGCCATGAAAGCCTTCGCCGCGTGGAAGCTGGGAACGGCGGAGGAAGCGCACAAGGCCTGCGCCGAGGCCGAGCGCCTCGCGAACGAGAGCTCTCCGTATGCGTTTCCCGACGTGCGGCGGATCGTCCGCTGCGTTCGAGCGTTCGTCGGATGGAAACGCCATGAATGCGGCACCCACGTGATCTATTATCCCCCCGATTCGCCGATCGCGGGCGACATCGTCAACGTGGGGCGGCGGCTCGACGATGACTTCGTGCGCATCCAGTCGGCCTTGGACGCTCTTTTCGAAGGCAAGATCGAAGCGTATCTCTTCAACGATCAAGGGCAGGCGGACGCCATCCTGGGATGGCCGCTCAATTTTTCCGCGCCGCGGGATCGCGCGATGTACGCGCTGCATCACGCGGGGCTGGGACATCACGTGGCGCACATCCTATCTTTCTACGCCGCCGGCGGCCGGCACAAGGAGCGGCCGCGCTTGAGAGGCCTGATCGAAGGATTCGCCACGGCCTTCGCGGGGGACGCGCTCTCCGAGCGGCGAATGAGAGAAATTCCTTCCCGGATGCTCCGCCGGGAGGAGCTTCCCGCGCTGGACGCGGCGCTTCGCCAGGAGGGCGACGCGGCTCACGCGGCGGTCCTCGGTTCTTTCGTGCGCTGGATGTACGAAACGAAGGGCAAGAACGCCTTCATCCGCTTCTGGGTCGAGTACAACGACCACGAAGATCCCTGGAAAACCGTTTACGGCGTCACGCTGCGCGAGCTGGAGGAACAGTGGCGATCGTCCATCGAATAATCCCGGTCGGGCCGTTCCAGTGCAACTGTCATGTCCTTGCCGATGAGGCGACGCGGACGGGCGTCATCATCGATCCCGGCGACGAGGCGGAAGTCATCCTGGACGCGGTGCGCGATCTGGGCATTCGCGTCACGCATCTGCTCCACACGCATTGCCATCTGGACCACATCACCGGAACCCGCAAGGTCAAGGAAGCGACGGGTGCGGAGATCCTGATCCATCCCAAGGACCGCCGGCTGTACGAACATTTGAGGGATCAGTACGCGACGACGCTGCGCCTCTTCGGCGTGCCGCTGGGAGACGCGGATGATCCGTTGCCGATCGACGGCCAGCTTCGCGACGGCGACTCGGTGCCGCTGGGCGAGAAGCGGCTGGAAGTTCGGCACACGCCGGGACACACGCCGGGCTCCTGCTCATTCACTCTGGAAGGAGACGCTCAACGAATGGCGTTCACGGGAGATACGCTGTTCGCGCGCAGCATCGGCCGCACCGACCTGGAAGGTGGTGACTTTCAGGCCGAGATCGAATCGATCCGCAAGCGCCTGCTGACGTTGGATCCCGAGACCATCATCTATCCGGGGCACGGTCCCCGCACGCGCGTCCGCGAGGAGAGGGAGCAGAATCCCTTCCTGCAATGACCGAGGGCGCGGAGGAATCGGAGTTCTCGGAGAAGGTAAGATAACCACGGAGGCACGGAGACACGGAGCGCGGAACCGCAAATCAAGATGAAACGCGAAGGCGCGAAGGGGATAGCAGCAAAATCCGCGAAACGGACGGATGCGAAGAATCTTCTGGAAAAACGAAGAAGGCAGGACGTTATGGTACGGAAAAGATCTCTGGGAGATGGAGAGATTTTGGAGATAGGGAGATCGGACGGGGGTCGGAAGGTCAATCTTGAAGAGAATCTCCGCCCTTCGCTTTCCGCGTATCTCCAGCGCTCGACACGGAATCAGCGAATAGATACACTCCTGGCCAACCAAACGGAGGTTTGCCATGGCGACCACGCGCATCCCCAAGCCGGCGGCATCGCCGACCGGCGAGGCGCGCCTCAAAGAGCTGAAGGCGATGCTGGAGCGGGATCCATTCAACGTGAACCTGCGGCTCATGCTGGCGTCGGCGATGGACGGAGCGGGAAAACCCGCGGAGGCGGTCAAGCTCCTCCAGGAAACGGTCGAGAAAGCCCGCCGCAATCTCGGCGTCACGTACTGCACCCTAGGTTCCACCTTGATGAAGGTCGGAAAGCCGGACGACGCCTTGCACAGCTTCGATCTGGCCATCGAACTGGATCCGTCGAACGCCGCTTTCTATCTTTCCAACAAGGCGGCGGCGTTCAACAAGATCGGGTTGGCCGACCGGGCCAAGGCGATCTACCAGGACCTGCTGGCGCGTCAAGATCTGGCCAAGCAGACGCGGCGGATCGTGGTGCATAGCATGAAGGAAATCCGGTAGAAATCGCTCGGGCTGGAGGGATGTCGCGATTTCTATGGGCCGAAACCTTCGGTTTCGGCGGGAATTCTGGGGGAAAGAGGGGCGGTCACGCCGGGGAAAAGAACCGGACGGTCTTCGCCAATCCTTCCTCCAGGCTCATCTCGGGGGTCCATTTCAGGAGGCGGGCCGCCTTTTCGCACCGGAGCGCGCTGCGCGCCACTTCTCCCGCGATCGGCGCTTCATGAGTCGCTTCCGCGGCGAAACCCATCTGGGCCTTCAGGATGTCGAACAGCGCGTTGACGCTGGTCTCGCGACCTGTGCCGATGTTGTAGGTTCCCGCGGGGGCGGTCAGTGCGCGCTCGAACGCCGCCGCCACGTCCTCCACGTACACATAATCCCGTGTCTGACGGCCGTCTCCGAAAATGCGCGGAATCTCCTTTCTGAGCATCCGGTCCACGAAGATCGAAATGACGCCCGCCTCGCCTCGAGGATCCTGGCGCGGGCCGTAGACGTTCGCCAGGCGCAGGTTGACGACTTCCAGCCCCGATGTTCCTTGGAAGCAGCGACCGTAAAGTTCCATGGCCAGCTTCGAAACCCCGTAGGGAGATGCGGGGCGGGGCGGAACGGATTCTTCGAAAGGGAGTTGGCTCTGATCGCCGTAGATGGCTCCGCCCGAGGAAGCGAACACGAAACGCCGGACTCCGTGCTTCAGGCATCCCTCCAGCACATGAAGCCCGCCCAGGATGTTCTCCCGCGCGTCTCGAACGGGTTCGCGGATCGAGACGCGGACATTGATCTGGGCCGCCAGATGGAGCACGGCATCCGGACGCTCGGTCCCGATCAACTCGAAGAGCGGGTCCGCATCGAGCACGTCGATGCGGAACAGCTCGGCCGAAGCGGAAACGTTCTTCGGGTTGCCGGTGGAAAGGTTGTCCACGACGAGCGCGGAATGCCCGGCGGCGAGCGCCTTGTCCACGACGTGCGATCCGATGAACCCCGCCCCTCCGGTGACCAGAACTTTCACGCTCGCTCCCTATACTCCGCCGCGGCGGATCAGGTCTTCGATCGATCGCACCTCGCCCTTCTGGCGAAGGGCCTTCACGCATTCCTGGAAGATCTGGACCGTCGCCTCGCAATCACCCATGGAGCGGTGGCGCCCGTTGAGCGGGATCCGGAAATAATCGGCCAAGCGATCCAAGGAATAGCGCGAGAGGCCCGGCCGAACCCTCCGCGCCAGCGCCACTGTATCCAGCGCCGGAACGGCCAGTTTCCCCAGGCCGGCGTGGATGAATTCGGCGTTCAGGAAGCCGACATCGAAAGCGGCGTTCTGGGCGACCAGAACCGTGCCCGCCAGAAACTGGCGCAGCGGGCGGGCGATATCGGTGAAGCCCGGGGCGCCGAGGATCATGGCGTCGGTGATCCGGTGAATTCGCTGCGCTTCCGGCGGGATGGGGATGCCGGGATGGACCAAGCTGTGGTAGCGGGCGATCTCACGCGCGCCCCGCACCTTGATCGCGCCGACTTCGACGATGCGGTCCCCGTTCTGATGATGAAGACCCGTGGTCTCCACGTCGAGAATCACGAAACTCGCCGCGTCGAGATCCACAGGAGCCCAGTCTAAGGCGATGCTTGGACCTGGTCAACGAAATGACGTCGCCTTCCATCCTCGCCTTGACAGGCTCGGAGACGTCCCCGAGAATCGCCCCCGCATGGATCTTGGCTTGCGCGACCGGACGGTGCTCGTGACGGGAGGAAGCCGTGGCATCGGGCGCGCCGTCGCCTGCGCGTTCCACGAAGAGGGCGCGCGCGTCGTCATCTGCTCTCGAAGCGCGCGGCATCTGGTCGAGGCCGCCAAGGAGATCGGGGAGGTTGTCGCCATCCCGTGCGACGTACGCCGGCCCGGGGAGATCCGGCGGCTGATGCGGCGAGCCGGACCTCTGGACGTCCTGGTCAACAACGCGGGCGGAATGGAGCATTTCGCGCGCTTCGACGAGACGACGCCGGCGCGCTGGCGTTCGACGTTCGAACTGAACCTCCACAGCGCGGTTGAAGTGACGCGAGCCGCCCTGGCGGGCCTGAAGCGGCGGCGCGGCTGCGTCATCAACGTCGCCTCCGAAGTGGGCCGCCAGCCGTTCGGCATGGGCCCGGATTACTGCGCGGCGAAGGCGGCGCTCTTGAATCTGACCAAATATCTCGCCAACGAGCTGGCGACCAACGGCATTCGAGTGAACGCGATCTGCCCCGGTCCCGTCCTCACGGACTCCTGGATCGAGGATGCGCGCCGGGCGGGAGGCTCGCGATGGAAGCGGCATCTGGCGGCGGACCTGGAGCACGCCCTCCGGCGCGTTCCTCTGGGGCGCGTCGGCCGGCCCGCGGACGTCGGCGGTTTGGCTGTCTTCCTGGCGTCGCCCCGCGCTTCGTGGATTACGGGGGCGGCCTTCGCCGTCGACGGCGGCGCGTTGCGCGTCATGGCGTAAACGGGAGGCATGTGGCTATGAAAGTAGGCATCGTTGAGCACATCGACTCGATGCACCGACTTCCGGGGCATCCGAAATGCGGCGTTCCCCATGGGCATACTTACCGAATCGAGATCACCGTGGAGGGGCCGGTCGTAGGCGGCATGGTCATCGATTTCGATGCCCTGAAGGCGCAGGTTCGGGAACTGCTCAAGCCCTTCGATCACGCCGATCTCAACCGGTTGATCGACTACCCTTCATGCGAGAACATTTCCGTGGAGATTCTCCGCCGGTTGCGGGAACGGCTCGCGGGAGATCGGCTCACGGTCCGCGTGTGGGAAGGCGAAGGCAAGTGGGCGGAGATGGAAGGATAGGCGGGTATGCACCGCATCCTCCTTGACTCAGGAAGCGGAGCGCTCTAGCGTGAATGGAGGAGACGGTCCATCATGGCTTTGACAGTCCAAGAAAAAGACCGGATGGTCGCGGATATCTTGAGGCTGAAAAAGGAGCGGCGCGCGATCATTCTCTCGCACAATTATCAGCGCGGGGAACTTCAGGACATCGCCGACTTCACCGGAGACTCCCTGGGCCTGACGCAGCAGGCCGCCAAGACGGACGCCCGCGTCATCGTGTTCTGCGGCGTGCACTTCATGGCCGAGACCGCCGCGGTCATGAACCCGGACAAACTCGTGCTCATTCCGGACCCGGAAGCCGGCTGCTCGCTCGCGGCCATGATCTCGGCCGACAGCCTGCGCCGGTGGAAAGCCGAGCACCCCGGGGCGGTCGTGGTGACCTACATCAACTGCACCGCGGAGGTCAAGGCGGAAAGCGACTATATCTGCACGTCGACGAACGCGCTGAAGATCATCGAATCGATTCCTCCCGATCGGGAGATCCTGTTCGCTCCCGACCAGTTCCTGGGCACCTACCTGATGAAGAAGACCGGCCGAACGATGCACATCTGGCCGGGATACTGCCACGCCCATCAGAAGGTCAGGACGGATCGAATCCGCCGGCTCAAGGAGGCGCATCCGCGGGCCCAATTCCTGATGCATCCCGAATGCGGATGCCTGACGAGTTGCATGCCCTTGGCCGATCGCGTCGTCTCGACGGAAGGAATCATCAAGGCGGCGCGCGAATCGACCGCCCGGGAATTCATCATCGGGACGGAGGTCGGCATTCTGCACCGGCTTCAAAAAGAGAATCCGGACAAAAAGTTTTATCCCGCCACGGAAGAAGCGTTCTGCGAGTTCATGAAATTGAACGATCTCGAGAAGGTGCTCTGGTCGTTGGAGGATCTGGAGCACAAGGTCGTCGTGCCCCCGGAGACCGCCCGCCGCGCGCGCCGCGCGATCGAGCGGATGCTCGAGATCAGCGATCCGGGCGCCTATATTCAGAAGGCGGGATCCGGCCCGCCGGCGGATTGAACGAGCCGAATGGTCCCGTACCCCTCCTTCTCGTGGTATCATTCGAGATGATGCGTATCGTGCCGGTGATCTTGGCGGCGGGCGCGTCCGCGCGGATGGGCCGTCCGAAAGCGCTGTGCGAATTTGAAGGCAAGGCCACGCTGCTTCTAGCGCTCGAAGCGTGCCGCGAGGCCGGGGTGGCGCCGCCGGTGACGGTCCTGGGATATGACGCCGACGCCATTCGCGCCTCCGTCGATCTGACCGGCGCGGGAGCGGTGGTCAATCCGAACCCGGACCATGGGCAGACGTCTTCTTTGAAGGTCGGCTTGCGCGCCGTGCCGCCCGATGCCGAGGCCTTCCTGCTGTATCCCGCGGACCATCCGCTGATCACCGCCAACGAGATCTCGCCGCTCGTGGCGGAATATCGCCGCTTGAAAGGCAGCAAGCAGATCTTCATCCCCTCGTGCAATCTGCGGCGGGGGCATCCCGTGCTCGTCGACATGGCGTTGCGGGACGAATTTCTGAGGATTCCCGACGCCTCACCGGCGCGCACCGTCTACACGCTGCACGCGGAACGGATCGCGTATGTAGAAGTGCCGACGCTTTCGATCCTCATGGACATGGATACGCCCGAGGATTACGCCCGCTGTTTGGAGGAGTATCGGAGGCGGGAGGAGACCAAACGGCGCGCGCGGAAGGAAGAGGAGCGCTGAGAAGCCCATGGCCAGCCGGTTCATCCTGGAGCGGATGCTGAAGCTGATGGACGACGGCGTCGAGTTCGCCGTGGCCACCGTGGCCGAGACCCGAGGCAGCGTGCCCGGCAAGCGGGGCGCGAAGATGATCGTCTTTCCGGACGGGAGTCAGATCGGGACGGTCGGGGGAGCCGGCTTGGAGGAGAAGGCGAAGGCGCTGGCGCGGCAATGCATCGCCGAACGAAGAGGCGGCATCTTTTCGTTCGATCTGGCGTATTATCGGGAAGGAGCCTTGGACAGCTTGTGCGGAGGCACGGTCAAGATCGTGATCGAGCACGTTCCCCGGACGCCGCATGTGCTGATCTGCGGCGGGGGCCACGTAGGTCTGGCCGTGGCCAAGGCGTTGGAGCCCCTGGAGTACGCCTATTCGGTCCTGGATGATCGGCCGGAGTACGCCTCGCGGGAGCGGTTTCCCGAAGCCCGCAGTCTCTTCGCCGCCAAGCCGGAGGAGTTTTTCGGCAGGGAGGGCCTGGGCCGGTATACGCACGTGCTCATCTTGGGTTATTCGCATCGCCTGGACGCCGCCGTCCTTTACGAAGCGCTTCATCGTTTCCACGGGTACATCGGGCTGATCGCCAGCAAGATGAAGAAACGGGAGATGTTCCATCGCCTCAAGGCCTTGGGGGTTACGGACGAACAGCTATCCCGCGTGGAGGCTCCGATCGGCGTGAAAGTGGGGGCCGTGACCCCGGCGGAAATCGCCGTCGAGATCGTCGCCGGCCTCATTCGGTCCCATCGCGCGGAGCGACCTGGGGAGAACCCGGAAGCCGCGAGCGCCGAGCCCGCGGAGCGGTCCGAGTAGGCGTCGGTGCGGCCCCGCCTTTTCCTCGAAGATTCCTCCGAGACCGGAAGCTTCGGACATTGGAAACGGCGACTCCCTCATCGGAGCCGTTTCTAAGCTTTGACCCCTTCGTGGAACCCCGCTATAGTGACGGATTCGCAAACCATATCGGAGGCATGATGCGTTTTATCTCGTGGATCGTTGCGGTCATCGCGATGCCGGTCGCCCTTCACGCCCAGGACGAGGACAAAGGTCGGGAGAAGGAGCGGGAAAAAGTCACGCTGGAATGGAAGTTCAAGAAAGGGGAATCGCTTCGATATGAAATGGGGAACTCCGTCGAGACGGAATTCGGCGGGATGGAGATCACCCAGGAGCAGCTCTTCGGCTACACCATGGAAGTGGTCGAGGTGGCCGCCGACGGCACGGCGACGCTCAAGACGGTTTATGACCGCATCAAATTCAAGATCGCGGGACCGATGGCGAGCGAGTACGATTCCGCCAAGGACAAGGAGGCCCCCTCGGACTCCCTGGGGAAGCTCATGGCCGCGCTTCTGGGCAAATCGATCACCATGAAATTGAATCCGAAAGGGGAAATCCTGGAAGTGAAGGGGTACGCCGAGGTCATGGAAAAGGTGATGAAGGAGCTGGAAGAGGACATGCCGGGCACGTCCGACATGTTCAAACGGATGTTCAGCGATGACCAGCTCAAAGGAATGATGCAGCTCAGCTACGGTCTCCTGCCCAAGACGCCGGTGGCCAAAGGGGAAACGTGGGAGTCGCAAGCGTCCTTCGCGATGCCGATGTTGGGCAAGCTCGTGCTCAAGCACAAGTCGACCCTGAAGGAGATCCAGACCGGAGGACAAGCGGTCATCGACCAGGAAACCAAGATGGAATTGAAAGCCGAGGAAGGGCCGATGGGCGCCCTGGAACTGAGCGACAGCAAGTTCAAGTCGCAGATGGTTTGGTTGGCGGAGCGGGGCGCGATGCAGTCCATGAAGGGTACGATGACGGCTACCATGTCCGCCAACGGCCAGGAATTCACGGTGACGACCAAGATCGACATGAGGCTCGCGCCCAAGGCCGGCGCCGAGAAAGAAGCCGGGGAAAAGAAGTAACTTCAGCCCAGCAGGCTGTCGAGAAACGCGCGCGCCTTCGCGCGTTTCTCGTTTCGTTTTTTGGGAGAGGCCGATGGATCGCATCCCCATGACCCCCCGGGGGTACGAACAGGCGAAGGAGAAGCTGGACCGGATGCGGAATGTCGAGCTGCCGCGCCTTCAGAAATCCCTGGGAGACGCCATCGAACTGGGCGACATCTCCGAAAATTCGGAGGTGGAAACGGCCCGCCACGAGATCGGCATCATCGAACAGCTTATCGCCGAGTTGACCGACAAGCTCGCCCGGGCGGAGGTCATCGTGCCCAAGGCAAGCGATGCCGTCGGGTTGGGGGCGCTGGTCCGCGTCGTGGATCTGGATACGCGCCGCGATGACGAGTTCCTGATCGTCGGAGAGGGAGAAACGCGGCCCGATGTGGATACCGTCTCCATCAGCTCTCCCCTGGGAACGGCGCTCTTGGGCAAGCGGGTCGGGGAGGACGCCGAAGTCGACGCGCCCCGAGGCCGCCTTCGGTATCGCGTGACTTCGTTGAATTATCCTGCCTAACCCATGGCGGCGTACCGGCGCCTCGCCCGATCGGGTATCGATGCCAAGCGGCCTCGATTGGAGACATTCGAGAACCAGTTCGCCGGGTACACCGTCACCCTCATCGATCCGGAGTATAACGCGATCTGCCCTAAGACGGGGCTGCCCGACTTCGGAACCATTACCATCAGCTACGGTCCCGATCGAAAAGTGATCGAGCTGAAGTCCTTCAAGATGTACATGACCTCGTTTCGCAACGTGGGTATCTTCTACGAGAACGCCGTCAACGTGATCCTGCGGGACTTGGTCAAGGCATGCGATCCCGCGTGGATGACGGTGACGGGCGAATTCAACGCGCGCGGCGGGATCCGTTCCCGCGTCGAGGCCAAGTACGAGCGTCCGTCCTGACTCGGGAGGTTTTGCATGGTGCAACGAGCGGCGCCCTGGTTCTTCCTGGCGACGGCGCTCCTGGTCGGGGGGTGCCACAAGGATGAGGACCGCCAACGGCCCGTGATCTTCGATCCATCGGATGTCGACGCGGATGGATGGGCGGACATCGTCGTGGGAGCTCCGGGATCCGGCGGCGGAAGCGTGTACGTGTATCGTGGACCGGATCGTTCCTTGATGACGGTCCTGCTGGGAACCGAGGACAACTCACGCTTCGGTGGCTCAGCGGCGGCGATCGGAGATTTCAACGGCGACGGCCGTCCCGACCTGGCCGTCGGAGCGCCTCTGGACGACGGGGATGACAACGCGACGGATGAGGGAACGGACGTGGGGCGGGTGTTCATCTACCTCGGCGGCGCCTCCTTTGGAACTCCGGCCCTGACGCTGACTGGCGCCGAAGTCGGCGGCCAGTTCGGTTTCTCGGTGGCCCGCGCCGGCGACGTCAACGGCGACGGCTTCGACGACGTGATCGTGGGAGCTCCGTTCGAGAACGGCGGAGGAACCGGCCGGGGCCGAGCGCATCTCTTCCTGGGAGGCGTCGCGCCCTCCCCGGCGCCGGCGCTGACGTTCACGGGCGGAGAGGACATGAGCCGGTTCGGATTCTCGGTCAGCACGGCGGGAGACTTGAACGGGGACGGCTTTTTCGACTGGATGATCGGCGCGCCGATGGATGACGGCGACGCCACGGTCACGGATGAGGGCACGGATCGGGGAAGGGTGTTCATCTATCTGGGTTCCTCCTCGCCGAATAACAATCTGGATGTAGTCATCAACGGCGCCGAAGTCGGAGCGCAACTTGGATATTCCGTGGCAGGGCTCCTGGACGTGGACGGAGACGCACTCGGCGACATCCTGTTGGGAGCGCCGTTCGACGACGGCGATGGAGATCCGTTGACGAACGGCGACGACTTCGGGGCGGCCTATTTTATCTTCGGCGACGCCTTGAGAGGCGTCATATCGCTCAGCAGTCTCTACGCGGTCGCGAGCCGCATCTTTGTCGGCACGGAGCGGGATGCGCAGTTCGGCGCCTTCGTGGGACGCTTGGGCGACATCAACAGCGGCGGCGCGCCGGATCTGTTCATCGGGGCTCCCCTGGATGACGGCGACGGGAACGATCTTGACGAGGGAACGGATGTGGGACGGGGATTCGTCTTTTTCGGGGGGCCGCTGATCGACACGGTGGCGGATGTCGTGGTTACGGGAGCGGAACCCGGCGGCCAGTTTGGATTCTTCGCCGCCTCGGGAGGCGACGTGGACGGCGACGGCCACCGGGATTTCTGGGTGGCCGCGCCGGGCGACGATGTGGATGCGAACCCTCTGACCGACAGCATGCTGGAGCGCGGCAAAGTATTTTTCTATCGCGGCGGTCCGGCGCTGGACGCTCTCGACGACGGCACCTTGACGGGCGGCCTGGAGGATGGAGCGGCGCTCGGAAGTTCCGGCGCGTGATACAGACATGAGCGTCGGCCGGCGGTAAGATACGCTCTTCGTGAACCCTCCACCCGCTCCCGTCTCCCGCCGGGAAATCGCCGGCTGGGCACTGTACGATTTCGCCAATTCGGCCTTCGCCACCACAATTCTGGCGGTTGTTTTCCCTCTCTATTTCACCAGGACCCTCGGCGCCCCGGAGCCGTATTGGGGCTACTGCGTCTCCGCCGCCACGATCGTCTCGGCGGTCATTCTGCCCGTCATGGGCGCGATGTGCGACTACACGGCGGCCAAGAAGCGCACGCTGCTGATTTTCTGGTTGATCGGGTGCGCCGCGACCGGCGGCCTGCTTTGGGCCGAATCCTGGGAAGTCGCCGCGGTCCTTTTCATGGTGGGTTTGGTGGGTTTTGAAGCCAGCACCGCGATCTACAACGGGTTCCTTCCCGAGATCGCGCCGGGTCGGGAATCGACTCGGATCTCGTCGATCGGATGGGCGGTGGGATATGTGGGAGGGGGATTGCACTTGGTCGTCGCCCTTCTGCTTATCAAACGTCCATCCTGGTTCGCCCTGGACCCGGAATCGCTGGTCCCTACGCGGGCGGCCATCGCGAGCGTGGGGATCTGGTGGTTCGCGTTTTCATTGCCGATGTTCGTCTGGCTTCGGGAACGGGCGCGGCCGCGGCCGCTTCCGATCGGGAGATCTCTGGTGGGGGCGGGATTCCGGAAGGTCCTCTCCACCTTGGCGGGAATCCGGCGGATTCCCACGCTGGCGCGCTTCACGCTGGCCTATTTCATTTTCAGCGACGCCGTTCAGACGGTCATCGTCATGGCGACGCTGTTCGGCAGCAGGGTGTTGGGGATGGCGGATCAGGATCTCATCCTGTGTTTCCTGCTGATTCAGGGAGTCGGCGCGGTGGGCGCTCTCGCGTTCGGCAAGGTGGCCGGCCGGATGCGAGACAAGCCGGCGCTCATCGTCTGCCTGATCGTGTGGTGCGGGATTATCGCGTGGGCGTTCTTCATCCGCCATTCCTGGGAATTTTGGGCCTTGGGAGTGGCCGTGGGGCTCGTCATGGGAGGCACTCAGGCGATTGCGCGGTCCCTGCTGTCGAGATTCACGCCGCTCTCTAGCGTGGCAGAGTTTTTCGGGTTCTACGCGATCGTGGGCAAGTTCGCCGCGGCGCTGGGCCCGGCGGCCTATGGACTGGTCGTCCAAGCGACCGGAAGTTTCCGGATGGGCATCTTGTCGGTCGGCGTCTTCTTCGCCGTGGGCTTGGCGCTGGCGATTCCGGTGAACGAAGTTCGGGGAGTGCAGGAGGCGGAAGCGGAGGAACGGCGCTTGGCCGTCTGGGCCGGCGGCGGGGCGTAGGACATGCTGCGGCGAGTCATTCGCTTCGCATTCTATCTCTTTTTCCGCGTCTTCCACGGCATCCAAATCCTGGGAAAGGAGCACCTTCGTTCTGGCGGTCCGCTCATCCTGGCCGCGAATCACCCGAGTTATTTCGATCCCCTGCTGATCGGCCTGGGGACGGACCGGGTGGTGCGGTTCTTCATGCTGCGGGAGATGATGGACGTCTGGTTCATCGGCTGGTTCGCGCGCCAATGGGGAGCGATTCCCGTTTCCCCGGGCGCCGACAACGAGCCGGCGGTCCAGAAGGCGATCCGTATCCTGAGGCGCGGGGGAACGATCGGGATATTCCCGGAAGGGAGGCGATCACTCGAAGCGATGATCGGCGGCGTGCGGCCGGGGGTGGGGCGCTTGGCGGCGGAGACGGGAGCGGCCATCGTGCCGGTGGTCTTGTACGGCGCCTTCAAGGCGTGGCCCCGGACGCTCCTCACGCCCCATCCATACAAGATCGTGGTCCAGTTTCTGGAGCCGCTGGTTGTGGACCCCGCCGAACGCCGGCGCCGGCGAGACGAGCGCGCTTACCATGAGGAAATCGCGCGCACGGTGCGGGAACGCATCGTGTCGTTCCAGCGGCGGTATCGCCTGGGTCCGGCCCCCCAGAAGTCGACTCTTCGAGAAGTTCCGGATTACTGATCGCGGCACCGGAGTGATCTTCGATCCGTTACGGCTTTGTCCGGCTGTCGTTCCGATACTATGTTGCGATATTATGTTACGCTATTATCTCAAAACCCATTGTAACCATGTTACGATGGGTTTTGAGATACATTTGTAACACGGTCGGGGCGAAACGGCGAGAGGTCCACGGCGGGAGAGCGTCCGGCGACGAGGTCGGCCACGATCCGGGCGGTCAGGGGGGCCAGCAGGATCCCGTTGCGGAAATGTCCGGTGGCGAGAATAAGTCCTTGAATGGCTTCCACTCGGCCCAGATAGGGCAGGCGATCCGGCGTGGCGGGACGCAGGCCCGCCCACAGGCCGGCCACGGCGGCGCGCTTGAGGCCCGGCGCGAATCTCAAGGCTTGATGCAGAAGCGTCGACACTCCTTCCGCGGTGACTGAGGTGTCGAAGCCCGCCTCTTCCACCGTGCTTCCCAGCAGGACGCGTCCGTCCGCGCGAGGGATCAAGTAGCGCTCATTGGACAGGATCATACGGCGGACGGTGTCGGGCGCGCTTTGAAGCAGGACGATCTGCCCGCGCACGGGTCGCACGTGCACGCTCAGCCCCAGCGGCTCCAGCAGGTCCCCGGACCACGCGCCCGCCGCGACGACCGTTTCTCCGGCATAGACGTCGCCCCGATCCGTCTTGACGCCGTTGATCCGTCCCGGAACGCGGAGGAATCCCGTCGCGGCGACGCCGGTTCTGAACTCCGCGCCGGACCGCCGGGCGGCTTCGGCCAGAATCCGTGTAAGGCGGTGGTTGCGCACCTGCGCGACGTCCGGAAGCAGGAGCGCGCCACGCAGGTCCGGTGACAGCGCGGGTTCCGCCGCAAGGGCCGCTTCCGCATCCAGGCGTTCGACCGGCTGGCCGTGCTCGCGCTTCCACGCCTCCAACTCCGCGACGTCCCGCTCGTCGCGCTCGTCGAATACTGGAATCAACATCCCGCTGACGGCGTACTCCACCTCCGCCCGATCGCCCGCAGGCAACTCGCGCAGGTACGCCTCGAAGATATTCTGCGATTCGACGCACAGCGTGGCCAGCGGGCTCGGGTACTCCGCCAGATGCACCGGGGTCAGCACTCCTCCCGCGGCCCACGAGGCCTCCCGCCCGATAGAGCCGCGCTCCAGCACGACAGTCTGCCGTCCCTCCTTGGCGAGCTCCCACGCGATCGCGCAGCCGACGATGCCCGCGCCCAAAACGACCACGTCGGCGTTGCGTGCCATGGAATCCGAGTTTACGCCGGGGCGGTCGCGCTTGTACAGAAGCCGGTGGAATCCATCTTGATCGTTCGGGCCCCGCGCCCTACCATCCGGCGCGTGCCGATCGCTCCGCCGCTGCTTCGCTGGTTCCGTCGCGTCGCGCGGGATCTCCCGTGGAGGCGCACCCGCGATCCCTACGCCGTCTGGGTCTCCGAAGTCATGCTCCAGCAGACCCAGATCACGACGGTCCTTCCTTACTACGATCGATGGATGAAGCGATTTCCCGACGTTCGCGCGCTCGCTCGCGCGCGCCTGGATCGAGTGCTGAAGGCGTGGGAGGGACTCGGATACTACGCTCGCGCGCGCCACCTGCATCGGGCCGCGCGGCTTCTCGAGCGCGGCCGCTTTCCCACGACGAAGGAGGCGTGGGAAACATTGCCCGGCATCGGACCCTATACAGCCGCGGCCATCGCCAGCATCGCGAACGGGGAGCGAGTTCCCGTACGCGACGGAAATGTCCACCGCGTCGTAGCGCGCCTCCTTCGGATCGAAGCGCCCATTTCTTCCTCCGCGGCGCAGCGAGAGATTAACGCCTTCCTGGAGCGCGAAATTCCCGCGAGAGTGCCCGGCGATTTCAATCAAGCGCTCATGGAATTAGGGCAGCGCGTCTGCTTGCCGCGTTCGCCTCGTTGTGGCGAATGTCCTGTGACGACCTTATGCCGCGGGCGGATCGCGGGCGTCCAGGAGGACCTTCCTCGCCGGGTTCCGCGGAAGACGGTGCCGCATTATGAAGTCGGCGTGGGTATCTGCTGGAAAGGGGACCGCGTCCTGGTGGCCCGCCGGCCGGAGCGGGGGTTGCTGGGAGGGTTGTGGGAGTTTCCTGGAGGCAAACGGCGTCCGAGCGAAACTTACGCCAGAACCGTGACGCGTGAATTTCGCGAAGAGGTCGGGATGGAAATCGAGGTCGGCCCCCGCCTCGTCACCGTTCCTCACCGCTATTCGCACTTTTCCGTGGAGCTGCACGCCTATCATTGCCGGTGGCGGAAGGGAAGCGCGAGAGCCCTCGCCAATGACGGCGTGCGGTGGGTGAGGCCGCGGGATCTGGCGCGGCTCGCATTTCCCACGGCCAACCGGAAGATCATCGAGGCGCTCTTGAGGCCGCGATCGCTACCTTCCCCGGATAAAACGCAGAGACGCCAAAGCGCGACCAGATAGCTCTTTTGGCGCTCTTTTTGTGGTTTGGCCGCTTTGGCGGTCAAAGCTTTCCACGAGTAGTCGCGTCCGTTATTTCTTCATGGACCCCGAGATCTTCTCTCGGCAGGCATCGCAGCTCACGAGGCCTGCGGAAAGGAGGGCCTAAAAAAAACGGCTTCAGGCGGGCCTTCCTGAAGCCGTCGAGTTCTTGGGACGGATTTACCAGCGCTCGCGACGTCCGAAGCCGGAACCGCCCCGGGAGTCGTCCGAGCGCGCTCCCTCGCTGCGAGGCCGCGCCTCGTTGACGGTCAGCGCGCGCCCGCTGAACTCCCGATTGTTGAGCGCGTCGATCGCGGCCTGGCCTTGGGCGGGATCGGACATTTCCACGAAGCCGAACCCTCTGGAACGGCCCGTCATCCGGTCCATGATCACGCTGGCCGAGGTTACGGTCCCATACGCTTCGAACGCCTCTCGAAGCTCGGCATCCGTGGTGCTGTACGGCAAGTTTCCGACGAAGATGTTCACGCGTGACTCCGTTAAACTGGACCACGAAACCCAACTGAACGCTGTCTTCGGATGGGAAGGGTTTCCGAAAGCCGCCGGCGGGCCCGACGCCTTGGGCTTCGAACACGAGACATCCCGCGAAGAACGAAATCAGTGTACGCGGCGGTCCGGCGGCATCAAGTGCTTTTTGCACGCTCCGAGCGGCCGAGGAGCGACGGTGAAAAAATTTGCGGCGGAGAACCGGAAACCCTTCCGGATGCTTCGATTGTTCGCTAAAGTATTTTTCGATGAAGTACCTCTTCATTTCGCAAGTCGGGCTCATCCACGATCTGGCATGGAGGGTCATCCAAGAAGGGCACGAGGCGCGGTATTTCATCCACGCGAAGACGGAAAAAGACGTCGGCGACGGCTTCGTGGCCAAAGTCGATTCGTGGGAGGATCACAAGGACTGGGCCGACGTCATCGTGTTCGACGACAGCGATTTCGGGTCCCTTCCGGAGAAGCTGCGCCGGGAGGGAAAGAAGGTCGTCGGCGGGACGCTCTACACCGACCGCCTCGAATCGGATCGCGACTTCGGCCGCGAGGAAATGAAAACGGTGGGCATGAGCGTGCTGCCGAGCTGGGAATTCGACACGTTCGACGGTGCGATCGACTTCGTCAAAAGGAACCCGGAGCGCTACGTCATCAAACCCAACGGAAAGGCGCAGAATGAGAAGGTTCTTTCCTTCGTGGGACAGGAGGAAGACGGGCGGGACGTGCTCACCGTCCTGGAACGATATCGCGTAGGATGGGCGTCCCGACTTCGAAGCTTCCAGATCCAGAAGTTCTGCTCGGGCGTGGAGATCGCGGTGGGCGCCTTCTTCAACGGCAAGGAATTCCTCTCGCCGGTGTTCGTCAACTTCGAGCATAAGCGGATGTTCCCCGGAGACATCGGGCCTTCGACGGGCGAGATGGGGACCGCCGGGTTCTGGTCGGCGGATCCGCCCGCGTTTCGGGAGACGCTGGGCAAAATGAAGGATCGCCTCGCGGCGTGCGGATACGTCGGCTACATCGACATCAACTGCATCGCCAACGCGCGGGGCATCTATCCGCTGGAGTTCACGGCGCGGTTTGGATATCCGACCATCAATCTCCAGATCGAGGGCGTCCTGTCGAAGTGGGGCGACGTGCTGGCGTCGCTGGCCCGCGGCGAGGAAACGGCGTTGCGAACCAAGAAGGGGTTCCAGATTTGCGTGGTCATCGGCGTGCCGCCGTTTCCGTTCGAGGACCCCGGCGCGTTCCGAAAATACTCCGAAGACGCGGTGGTGCTGTTCAAGAAGCCGATGACCGAGGGCGTGCACCCCTGCGACGTCAAGATGGTCGATGGGGACTGGCGGCTGTGCGGAAGCTCCGGCTACGCGCTGGTCGTCACGGGATCGGGGTCGACGATGGAGGACGCGCGCCGGGAGGCCTACGCGCGGGTCAAGAACATCATGATCCCGAACATGTTCTACCGGACGGACATCGGAGAACGCTGGACCCGCGAGAGCGATCTGCTCATGACGTGGGGCGTCATTTCGCGGTAGCGATCCCGCCGGAAAGCGGAGTTCATGGAGGCGTCGCGGCCCCCTCGTTCAGACCCCAGGTGACCGGCCTTGGATAGGCCCGCAGCAGCTCCCGGCTCAGCCAGTTGAACGCTTCTCTCGGATTGTCGCACAGCTTGAAGAGCTTCAAGTCCTGGGCGCTGACGGTGCCCCAGCGGACGAGCGTTTCGAAGCGGATGAAATCCTGCCAGAATTTCCGGCCGTAGAGGATGATGGGCAAGGGGCGCCCGATCTTGCGCGTCTGCACCAACGTCAACACTTCGAACAATTCGTCCATGGTTCCGAAGCCGCCCGGGAAAATGATCAGGGCGGCCGCCATGTAAATGAACCACAGCTTGCGCATGAAGAAGTAATGGAACTCGAAGAGCAGTTCGGGCGAAATGAACGGGTTGGCCTGCTCCTCCGTCGGCAGGCTGATCGTCAGACCGATCGATTTTCCGCCCGCGCGCTCCGTCGCCCCCCGATTCGCCGCCTCCATGATGCCGGGGCCGCCCCCCGAGCAGATGACGAAGCGGTTGCCGGGGTCGAGCGAGCGCGCCCACACCGTCAGAAGGCGCGACAGCTCCGCCGCGTCTTCGTAATAGCGGGCCAGGCGCATCTCCATGTTCATGCGCTCCAGATTCGACTGCAACGTCGCGGAGACTTTGTCCTTCTGCCGGCGCCGTTCCGCTTGCGCCGCTTCCGTCTCGGGCTTCACGGCCGCCATGGGCCGCGCCCGGGCGGAGCCGAACATCACGATCGTCTCGCGCACTTGGAGGCGTTGGAAACGGGACAAAGGCTCGAGATACTCGCACAGCATCCGAATGGCGCGCGCGTCGCGGCTCTTCAGGAACCCGAGGTTCTCGTAGGCTTTGAGCACGCGCCGAGGAGCGGAGTAAGGCACCGAGGCGGCGGGTTTGGCGTTGGTCATGGGATTTCAGGATGACTTAAAAATGGCATTGCGACAATCCTTTGGAGCAGCTTCTGTTCATTCGGAACAACCGGTCAAGGCATATCCACGTATTCGACCGTCGGATCCGGCGGCGGAGCGGCCGCCACGTTGAGACTCGAATAGGTAAAACCGGGATAATCGATCAAGATCTGCTCCCAGCAGGAGCGAGGCTGGCTTTCCTGGGTCAAATGATTGTCCGTCCAGCACCACCGCAACGGGATGAAGGTCAGCTCCTGGATGCAGGCCGAATCGTCCGGCTCCGTTTCGTACTCATCCACCAGGATCGGGCCCGCCGTCCAGCTAAGCTGGAAAAGAAAATGTCCGAACTCGTGAACCAGCGTCTCATTTTCGATATCCAGGGGAATGCCCATGAATCGGCCGCAGCGACCGGCGCCGACCACGACGAATCCCGCGCCCGGTCCTTGCCATCGGGAGCGGGGCCAGACGAGGATATCATGGCCGGACAGATCGAGTTGTTCCCACGCATCGCTGGTCGTCCCCGGCTGAGCGCGGTCCGAGATCCGGATGTGTCCGATCCGCACCTGCCCCTCCGTCACGTTCCAGAGGCTCGCATTGGCGGCGACGAAACGGGTGTACAGCGCTTGCATCTGGGCCATGGGAACGTCTTCCGAAATCCCCACCTGGACGGTGATCACGACCGGAGGCGAGCTTCCAACAGGCGCGTACGATTCCGTGCACGTCGAGGCCGCCAAAGGGCCGCTGGACTTGCGTTTCTTCCGGCAGGGCCCGAATCCAAGCAACAGCACGGCGGCCACCATGAAAATGAAAACCCGTGCGGCGGCCCGGTGCCCGTTCATTTGACGTCCGAGCTTGTAAGGAACACTTCGGCGATGGATCCCTCCGGCACGATGACAACTTTTCGACGCATCTCCCTCCCCGCGCCGTCCTCCACGGAAATGCGCGCTTCCCCTGGGGCCAGTCCCAGGCAGATAAAGGAGCCGCCGGTGCCCAACGCTCGCCTCACGCTCATCCCTTCTTGTCGGACGACCAAGGTGCTCGCGCCTTCGAGCAGGATGAAACCGGACAGTCCTCCCTCGCGGAGCAAGGTGACGCGCACGTCACCGGGACCCGGCGAGGTCGCCACGCGCTGCGTCACGAATCCTTCCGAGCGGACCCACAGCGTTCCGGCTCGGTCCGCCAGGCCTCCCAGCATGAAGCGTCCCGCTTCGTCGGTTTGCACCTCCTGGACGTAGGCTTCTCCCTGGACGGCGCTGACCCATGCCCCGGCCAGGGGGCTGCCGTCGGTCGAGTGCACGAAGCCGGTCATCGCGTTTCCCGGATCGAGGTCGACGATCCAAGGGTCCCTGGAAGCCGTATCCGCGGACGGAAGGCGGAGTTCGCGCGCTCGATGGCGTTCGGATCGAAACAGAAGGACGAGAGGGATGTGGCGCGGCACGGCGGAGAAGGAGAATCGTCCGGCGTCGTCCGTCACCCCTTCCCGCAGGGCGCGCTCGAGCCTTCCGAATCCCGTTCCGGGAAGAGCCGCCCACAGCGAAACACGCACCCCCGCCACTGGCAGGGAAGCGCTCGTGACGACGCCGGTCAAAGGCACGCCGGGCGACAGGTCCAGGTTCAGGTCTACAGACCGTTCGTCCCGGCGCCGTTCGGCGTCGGCAAAGGAAAGCGCCCAGCCTTCGCCGAGGGCCGCGACCCGATACAGGCCGGGCGCAACGTCGTCAAATTCGAAATGACCGCGGTCGTCCGTGACGAGCTTCCTCGATTCGACCGCGGTGATCCTCATCGAGCGCGACGGCGTGCGAAGCAAGCTGAGCGTCACCTCGGCTCCCGGAAGCGGGACGCCCGCTGCCGTCACGTGCCCTCGAACGCTTCCCGCCGGTTCGCTCCCGGGTTCGGAGAGCGCCAGAAGAAAGCACGCGGACCCGAGCACGAACCCGGCGCCCCACAAGGCTCGTCCCATGAGCGGTCATTGTACCAACATGGATTCGCCGTCCGTATAATCTGCTCCGCCGATGAAGCGCAAAGGGCTTGCCGCATTTCTGATGCTTGCCGTGGCCCTCCTGGGAGCGACCCTCCTGGGCATCGTGATCCTCGAAGCTCCTTCCCATCGCTATGTCCCGCGCCCGCCGGATCCGAGCGCCGCCGGCGTTCCGATCGCTCGCGTGCAGGACCGCGCCATCTCCCGACTGGATCTCCAGCTCTTGAAGGAAATGCGCCGCATCCGAAGCTCCGAGCCGTACCCGGATTACGGCTTCCTGAGGGAGTTCTTGGAACACGCCGTGTATGAAGAACTGCTGCGCCGATTCGGCGCCGGCCTCACGGCGAAGGAGGTTCAAGCGGAGCGCGAACGAATCGACCGCGAAACGAAGGATCCGGAGACGCTCCAGAAGCTCAAGAATCTGCTGGAAGCCTACCCGGGGAAGTACGAGTGGCTGAACGTCCGACCGGCCCTGGCGAACAACAAGCTGCACGGCCTCTTCAACACCCACCGGGCCATCCAGGCTCGGCCCTATCGAGAAGCGAACGACCTGCTTCAGAAAGCGCTGGAGGATCCGCTGTCCTTGGCGAAGGAAAGCGGGACCCGTCATTTGAAGCATCAGAGAGTCGATTCGCGGCGCCCCTCGAGCGATGCCCTCCCCGATATGGGAGGTCAGCACCGTCTCGACGTCACGGGGTTTGTCCAGAACCATCTGGCGACGCTCAAGCCCGGCGATGTGCTTCCCCATGTCATTGATCTGGAGTCCGCGTACGTCGTGGCTCGCTTGCTGGAGCGGAATGATGAATATGCCGCCTATGAAGCGGTGACCTTCCCCAAGGAGAAGTTCGAGCCTTGGCTTCGAGATCGGCTTCGTTCCATCCGCATCGACGTGCTCGACGGCCGGCTGCGCGAGGAGATTCGCGAAAAAGCGAGAGGCAATGCGATTCTCGACCGCGCCGCGGGCCGGGACTGATCACCGCAGGCGGAGCCGGAGGATCCTTTATTTCTTGGATGAACCGCCAAAACGCCCAAGACGCCAAAGCGTTTGAGGGAGGACTTTCCTGGCGATTTGGCGATACCGCGGTTCAAGCTTTTCACGAGAAATCGCGTCCCTTATCTTTTCGCGAACCCTTTGAGGAGATCCATGAAATGATTGTGAAAAACATCTCCCCATCCCTGCGATCTCCCGATCTCCCATGAAATCGGTCGTCGTGCTCGACGTCGTCGGTCTCACGCCGGGCCTCTTGGGCTCGTCCGCTCCGCGTCTGAACGAACTGGCCCGCGGCTTTCGGGCCGAGCTGGGAACGGTTTTCCCCGCGGTGACGTGCCCCGCGCAGTCGACCTTTCTCACGGGACGGATGCCGCGCGACCACGGCATCGTCGCCAACGGCTGGTACTTTCGCGACTTGGCCGAGATCCTGTTCTGGAGGCAGTCGTCGGCGCTGGTGTCGGGAGAGCGCGTCTGGGAAGCGGGCCGATCCCGGGATCCCGGATTCACCTGCGCCCAGCTTTTCTGGTGGTTCAACATGTACTGCGGGGCGGAATGGGCGGTGACGCCGCGGCCGGCCTATCCGGCCGATGGACGCAAGATTCCCGACATCTATGCCGAACCCGCGGAGCTCCGTGACGCCCTCAACGCCCGGTTCGGACGATTTCCTTTGTTTCGGTTCTGGGGCCCCGGCGCGGACATCGCGTCGACCGCCTGGATCGCCTCCGCCGCCGCGGACGTGATCGCCTCCCGGCGGCCGGTGCTGACCCTTGTGTATCTTCCGCATCTGGATTACGACCTCCAGCGGCTCGGGCCGAAGCATCCAGCGATCGGCGATCGGGTGAAAGAAGTCGACGCCGAGGCCGGCCGCATCATCGACGCCGCGCGTGGGATCGGCGCCGAAGTCATCGCGCTCTCCGAATACGGCATCACGCCGGTGACAGGCGGTGTGCACCTGAACCGCGTCCTTCGGACCGCCGGGTATCTCCGCGTGCAGCGCGTGCTGGATCGCTGGGAACTCCTGGACGCGGGAGCGTCCCGGGCCTTCGCCGTCGCCGATCATCAGGTCGCTCACGTGTACGTCCGCGAGCCCGCCGATCGGCCGGCGGTGAAGCGACTCTTGGAGCGCACGGACGGCGTCGCCCGGGTGCTGGATGAGGACGGGAAGCACGAATTCGGGATCGACCATCCGAGGTCGGGGGAACTGGTCGCGATGGCGGCGCCGGATCGCTGGTTCACCTACTACTATTGGCTTGACGAGCGGCTCGCTCCGGACTTCGCGCGCACCGTGGATATCCACCGCAAGCCGGGGTACGACCCCGTCGAGCTTTTCCTGGATCCGACCCTTCGCGCTCCCCGACTCAAGATCGCGTGGAAGCTGCTCCGCAAGGCGATGGGTTTTCGAACGCTGATGGACGTGATCCCCTTGGATGCCTCGCGGGTCAAGGGGTCGCACGGCCTTCCGCCGGCACGGGACGAGGAAGGACCGGTACTGCTTTCGACTTCGAAGGTCGGAGCATGCGATCGGCTGGCGGCGACCGACGTGAAGGATCTGATTTTGAAGACGGTTTTCGCGTAAGGATTTGTGAATAAACAAAGGATCGATTTCTGGTGGAAGACTTGAACCGCCAAGGCGTCCAAACCGCCAAAAGGCTTGCAAAGAGAGACCCCGATGGCGATTTGGCGTTTTGGCGGTTGATCAAAATAAAGAGCACTTATTTTTTCACGAGCCCTAAGGTCAGGGGGCGGTCGCCGCGGAAAGCGCCGCCTCTTATTTCCCGATCTCCTTCGGCGCAGAGACGGCGCACCGGAAGCCGACGTCTTTCAGGGCCGCCTGGTTGGGAGCCTGAAAGTCGCGTTCCCACGCTCGGCACAGCTCCTTGACCAGGAAGGACCCGCCCTTGACGACCCGCGTATGGCCGCGGTCGAACAGGTCGGACGTCCACTCCCAGACGTTGCCGGCCATGTCGAAGCACCTCATCGGACTGATCCCTTCCGGGAAGGATCCAACCGGAGCGGTTCGTTCGTAGGAATCCGAGGAGCCCCGTCCGTCGCCCCAGTTGAGGCGGTCCTCGCTGTGCCGCCAGTCGTTGCCCCACGGGTACGTACGGCCTTCCGGACCTCGGGCTGCCTTTTCCCACTCGCGTTCCGTCGGAAGCCGTTTGCCGGCCCACGCGGCGTATGCGTGCGCGTCGTAGTAGTCGACGCCCACGACGGGCTTTTTCGGGTCTTTCAAGTCCTCGTAACGGGGATCGTTCCAATAATACGGCGTGTGGTTCTTGTTCTTTCCCTCCGCGGGATCGCATTTGGAATGGTCGTTCGTGCGGCGCATCCAGTCCAGGAAGGCCGCGTATTGTTCATTGGTGACCTCGTATTGATCGATCAGAAATTCGGGAAGATATTCCTCCTGCATTTTCGTCAGGCGGGGGGCCCAGTCTTTTTCGGGCACTCCGAAGAGGAACTTGCCGGCGGGAACCCGAACCATCTTCAGGTCCGAGAGGCTGAAGCGGACGTGGAGGGTGTTCCCCGGCTCCAGGACGACCTCTTTTTCTACTCCGAGGATGCGGATGCGATGCCGGCCGGCGTCCAGTTCCATCGGCTCCATGGGGGCGGCGCGGTGAATGGCGTCGTTGACGCACAAGGCCATACCGGGGATGTCGCATTCCACCGACAGCCGCCCCGGAGGAATCTTCTGAAGTTCTGCCTTCACGGACACCCCGGGCCGCGCGGCGCCCACTTCGAACGGCAGTTCGCGCCGATAATAGCCCGGCAGCAGGAACTCGGCGTGATGCGTCCCTCCTTCGACCGTCTTTTGCAGCGGGGTTTTGCCCGCCTCGATCCCGTCGATGAGCACCGACGCCCCTCGCGGTTCGCTGTCAAACGCCACGGGTTTGCTGATCCGGGCGAGGGGATACCACATGACCTGTCGGCTGGATACCTTGAGAACCGGTTCTTCGATCGTTTCGTGATATTTCATTTCCAGACGCAGGCTGTACGTCCCGCTCGGCACGCGAAGATCGATCGGCGTGACGCCTCGGTTCTCTTCATTGAGAAAGACCGTCGCGCCGGCGGGGCGGGAATTGACGGTGACCACATGGAACGCGTCCTCCACCGACGAGGGAGGCGGCGTATCGGAGGGCACCATATGCAGTTCCAGGAGCGGCTTGACGCCGGCCCGGATCGTGACCTGCATTTCGAGGTTCTCGTAGCCTTCCTTGGAGAGCCGCAGCGTGCGGGGACCGGCGGGCAGGTCGTTCAGCGTCAGATTCGTGACGCCGACCTGTTCGTCATCCAGGAATACGAGGGCTTGCTCCACGTTTGAGGTGCGGACCTCGAGGCTTCCCTTCTGGCGCGGAAGTTCGACGCGCAACCGCGGGAGGCCGCGGTCGAAGTCGATCACGTCGAGCGTGGACTTCGTCTTGGCGTCGACGATGGCCAGGCATCGCCGGCCGCCCACGAGCCGCGGCTCCAAAGTGATCTGGCGCGGCTCGAAGAACTCGCGATCAACGCGGATCTCCTGGAGCGCAAAGGGAACGCGGAATTCGCTTCGGGCGTCGAACCGCCGCCCTCCCAGAAACACTTCCGCGTCAGCGGGATAAGGGTCGATGCGGAGGGGGCCGGAAATGAATTCGCCGGAAGCGGGAACCACCTCGACCATCGGATCCATCCCGCCGCTCGTCTTCCAGAAGGCGAACGCCGAAACGCCCAGCAAGACGCTCACGATGACCATCAGCGACCATTCGAGGCGACGCCACGACGGTGACGACCGGCGCTCGTCCGAGGCCGCGGCGAGCGCCGGACCTTTCGGAGGCTTGAGTTCGTTCGCCTCGGCGCCGCGGGTCGCGGCGACCAGACGGGTCAGGAAATTCTCCTTGGCTTTGAGCAGATCGCCGATCATCTCCGAGGCGGTCTGATAGCGATGGTCCGGGTCGATCGAGAGCGCCCGTTTGCAAATCTGGTCGAGCACCGGCGTGACGACGGGATTCAACTCGCTGGGCAGATCCATCCCCAAGGGCATCTCTCCGGTGAGCATCTCGTACAGCACGACGCCCACGGAATAGAGATCCGCGCGCCCGTCGATCCGTCCGCCCAGCATCTGCTCCGGAGCCATGTAGAACAGCGTGCCGGAAAGCTGCCGCATGCCGCTCGTGCGCGCTTGCTCCGAGATGACGACGTCCTGCGGGCCGCGGTCGGGAACCTTGCCGAGTCCCAGGTCGGTGATCTTGACGTAGTGCAGCAGGGCTTTGTGATCGCCGGCGACGTGGACGCGTCGTCTTTCCACCAGGATGTTTTCGGGTTTGATGTCCTTGTGGATGACGCCGCGAGAGTGAGCGTAAGCGAGGGCCTCCAGGACTTGCACCGCGACGTCGATGGCGTAAGGCGGCGGTAGGATGCCCTCCGTGGCCATGAACTCGCGCAGGTTCCTCCCCTCCACGAACTCCATGATGAAATAGGGAGGATCGTGCTCCGTGTTCAGGCCGATCGTTCGGACGATGTTGGGATGTTCGAGCTGGTGCTGGAAGACGGCCTCGTTGAGGATCAACGCCATCGAGTCGGGCGAGGTCGGCACCTTGATCGCCACGAACTTGTCCGGAAGTTGCGCGTGTTCGGCCTTCCAGACTTCGCCGAAACCTCCCTGGCCCAGCCGTGTGACGAGAACGTACTCGGATACACGGTCTCCGGCTTCAAGCTTTCGATACATGAGAATCATCCAATATTTAGACGCCTCCCGCCCGCCGTTGATATTCTATCACGACTTTTTTTGTTCGTCGGATCTTTTCGGGAATTGACGCGCGATCCGCCGTTCTTATGATGGAACACCCGGAGCTCGTGAAAAAATCCGCCCCAGGGGCCGCGGCGTCGAAAAAACTGCGATCGGCGCCTTGGAACTCAGGGTTTCCGATGGCGGTTTCCCATGGAGACTATTTGCTTGCAAGCTCCGAGCGGAGACGCGCATTCCTAGACGTAATACGTGCCTTCATTCATTTCCGGCCACCATGAAATTCGCTCGAAGTCGGAAAGCCTTTCGGCGCGCGCTTCAGGGGATCCCGGGGGGGGTCAACAGCCCGGTCCGCTCCTTTCGCGCCGTGGGAGGGGATCCTCCATTCATCCGCGAAGGTCGAGGAGGCTATCTCTTCGACATCGACGGGAACCGCTACATCGACTACGTTGGATCCTGGGGCCCGCTGATCCTGGGCCATGCCCCGCGCGCCGTGACGTCCGCCGTTGCGGCCGCCCTGCGGCGAGGCTCCACCTTCGGCGCGCCCATTCCGGACGAGGTGCGGCTGGCGGAGCTGATCCGCTCCGCGCTCCCGTCGATCGAGCGGATCCGTCTGGTCAGTTCGGGAACCGAAGCCTGCATGAGCGCGCTGCGGGTGGCCCGCGCGTTCACGAAGCGCGATGGGTTGATCAAGTTCGAGGGGTGCTACCACGGTCACGCCGATCCGTTTCTCGTCAAGGCCGGCTCCGGGGCGGCCACGCTGGGAACTCCGAACAGTCCGGGCGTCCCCCGCGCCGCGGCGCGCCAGACGGTGGTGCTCCCCTACAACGATTCCGATGCGTTCCGCGGAACGCTTCGAAAGCGGTGGAGGGAAATCGCCGCGGTGATTGTCGAGCCGGTCGCGGGCAACATGGGCGTGGTGCCGCCTGCCGCCGGTTTCCTGGAAACGCTGCGGCGGGAGACCCGCCGGACCGGCACGCTGCTGATCTTCGATGAGGTGATCACGGGTTTCCGCGTCGCCTACGGCGGGGCGCAAACCGTGCTGGGGATCGAGCCGGACCTCACCACGCTTGGAAAGATCATCGGGGGCGGTTTGCCCATGGGAGCCTACGGAGGGCGCCGCGACGCGATGTCGCTCGTGGCGCCCGAGGGGCCGGTCTATCAGGCGGGCACGCTGTCGGGGAATCCGCTGGCGGTCGCCGCGGGCATCGCGCAGCTCCGCGCCTTGCGGTCGGATCCCGGACTGTACCGCCGCCTCGAGAAACAAGCGTTCGCGCTGGACGAGGGGATTCGAGCGGCCGCCCGGGGGGCGAGCACTCCGGTGCGCGTCAATCGATTCGGTTCCCTCCTGACGGTATTCTTCCAACCCGGTCCGGTCACGGACTGGGCTTCTGCGGCGCGCAGCGACACGGACCGCTTCGGGCGATTCTTCCGAGACATGCTGCGCCGCGGCATCTATCTGCCGCCGTCGCAATACGAGGCGTGGTTCATCAGCGCGGCGCACACCGCGGCGCTCATCGAGCGGACCGTGCGGGCGGCGAGAGGCGCCTTTCATGAGCTCATGCGCCGTGGGACTTGAGGCGCAGCAAGGAGTCGCGTCATGATCCGCCTTCGCCCCCGACCGTTATTCGCTTCAAGGACAGAATGGGCAGGGCTTCGGCGAGATGATCCTGCCGCAAGGAAAAGGTCCTTTTGCGGCAGGCTCACGCGATGAAGCGCTATCGCGCCTCGGCGTGGCCCGCCGACTGGATCTTGCTGGGCTATTGCGCGTTGTTGGCGGCGATCGCGCTGATCTTCCGCGACCGCCTTCCCCGCTGGCCCCTGTTCGCCTTGGGCCATGTCGCGGTCGCGGCGGTTTCGGTGTCGCTGGTGCTCGCCAGCGCGCGCCGGCCGAATTCTCGCGCCTGGGCCCTCCTGCGCGGGTGGGACGCGCTCGCGCTCATCCCGGCGCTCTTCTTCATGGTGTGCGGGATGATTCACCACGTGAATCCGCACGATCAGGATGCGGCGCTGATCGCGATCGACCGCGCCATCGGCGGCATCGCATTGTTGAACGCCATGGATCGGATCACGTGGGGCTGGCTGACCGATCTCTCGAAGGCGCTTTGGATTTTCTATTATTTCCTGCCGCTGCTGGCCGGCATTCCGTTGTGGTGCCGTCGGGATCTCTCGGCCTTCCGGGAGGCGAAGAGCATGCTCGTTCTCGGTTGGGCGCTCTCCTACGTGGGCTATCTGCTCGTGCCGGCCGAAGGTCCCGGATATCATGCGGAACGGATCGGCGTGGCGCCGCCGCGATGGGAGGAGAGCGTCTTCGCGGTTCCGGCGAAAGCCGTGATCGACGCGCTGGAGCAGGAGGCGCGCGACACGTTTCCGAGCGGGCATGCGGTGATAGCGGGACTCGTCGGATTTCTCCTGCTGCGGCACCGGGAATGGGCCTGGGCGGCCGCCGGGGTGCCGCTATCGGCGGGCGTCGTGCTCTCGACGATTTATTTGCGGTATCACTACGTGACGGACGTTCTGGTCGGGCTGCTGATCGCCGGATGGATCGCCGTCCTTTGGGAGGTCGCCCGCCGGCGCCGGCTCGAAATGCATCTCGACACGCAGACATGAAATGGAAGCTCGCCGTCGAAGGAAGACCTCCGTGGGGGTAAAATAGGGGGCGACCGCGCCTCGTCGCGCGCAGCGGAAGGAGGAGATCATGGCCATTCAGATCACGAGCACCGCTTTTGAGCCCGGCGGACCGATTCCTCGAAAATACACGGGAGAAGGGCCGGACGTTTCGCCCGCCTTGTCCTGGACCGGCGTGCCGGCCGGATCCAAGGAGTTGGCCCTCATCTGCGATGATCCCGATGCGCCCACCCCGAAGCCTTGGGTGCATTGGGTTCTGTACCAGCTTTCGACCTCGCTGACCGGGTTGAGGGAGGGCGATGCGGGCGGCGGATTGCAGGGGAAGAACGATTTCGGCCAGAACCGCTATGGAGGGCCGATGCCGCCTCCGGGCCACGGCGTGCATCATTACCATTTCAAGATGTATGCCCTCGACACTTCATTGGAGGCCGGCTCAGGGTGGACCAAAGACCGGCTGCTCGCGGCCATGAAGGGACACATTCTGGCCGAAGGAGAGCTGATCGGCACGTACGAGCGAAAGTAGGGGATGCGCCGGCCCGCGCTGAAACCCCTACAAAGCCGGGTGGGGGACTGGTATAAAGTCTCCCGCGCATGACCGCGATACGGAAAATCTGGATCGAGACGTACGGCTGCCAGATGAACGTGCTGGACAGCGAGCTCATCGCCGGCCGCATGAAGCGCGACGGCTACGAACTTACGACCGATCGCGAGGCGGCGGACGTGCTGCTCTTCAACACGTGCTCCGTTCGCAAACACGCGGAGGAGCGCGCCATCTCGAATGCGGGAACGCTCAAGTATCTGAGGCGCCGCCGGCCGGATGCCATTGTCGGAATCGTCGGTTGCGCCGCTCAGAACCTCAAGGAAGAGATTTTCGAGCGCTTGCCGCACGTCCAGCTCGTCGTCGGCCCGCGCAAGGTCGGGGCCATCCCCCGGTTGATCGAAGAGATCCGCGCCACGGGACAGCGCCGCGTCGCGCTGGAGGATTTCGACGACGAATTCATCGACGGCGCCGAAACGCTGGCCCGCCGGGAGAGTCCGTTCAAAGCGTACATCAAAGCGATCGAGGGGTGCGATCTCTCGTGCGCGTTCTGCATCGTTCCGGCGACGCGCGGCCGCGAGACGAGCCGTCCCCCCGACGTCATCGCGGACGAAGTGCGGCGGGCGGCGGCGGAGGGCGTCGTGGAGGTGACCCTGCTCGGCCAGACGATCGATTCCTACGGCAAGGGTCTCAAGCCGGCCATCGACCTGGGGGGCCTGCTCCGGCGCCTTCACGGCGTGGAGGGAATCCGCCGCATCCGCTTCATCACCTCCCATCCGTCCTTCATGCGCGAGCCGATCATCGATGCGTTGCGCGACCTCCCGAAGGTCTGCAAATACGTTCACATGCCCGCCCAGTCCGGTTCGGACGCGGTCCTTCGCCGGATGCGCCGCGGTTACACGGCGGATCGGTATCTTCGCCTCGTGGACCGCCTCCGCGAGCGCGTGCCGGGCGTCGAAATCGCCAGCGACTTCATCGTCGGCTTTCCCGGCGAGACCGTGGAGGATTTCGAACGGACCTTGGCGCTGGCGGAGCGCGTGCGATTCCAGAACGCGTATGTTTTTCAATATTCTCCCCGGCCCGGAACGGACGCGGCCGCGATGGCGGACGACGTGCCGGCGGAGGAGAAGGGACGGCGGAATCAAGTCCTGCTCGACCTTCAGGAGCGCGTCAGCGGAGAAAAAAATTCGAAGCGCGTCGGACAGCGGATCGAAATCCTGGTGGAGGGTCCCAGCAAGACGAATCCCCGCCGCCAGGCGGGTCGCAGCGATACGAATCAGATCGTTCATTTCGAAGCCGCGTGCGACGTGCGCGGTCGGTTCGTGACCGTCGACATCACCTCCTCGACGCCCCTCGCGCTCTACGGCACGTGGGTCGGATCATGAAAGCGGCCGACGAACGCCACATGCGGCGGTGTCTCGATCTCGCTTCCCAAGGTGTGGGCGGCGTGGAACCGAACCCCCTCGTGGGGGCCGTGGTGGTCCGGAACGGCCGGATCGTCGCCGAAGGATGGCACCGGCACTTCGGCGGGCCTCACGCGGAGGTGCAGGCGCTGGAGCGCGCCGGCCGGCGCGCCAAGGGCGCGACGCTGTATCTCAACATGGAGCCGTGCTGTCATTTCGGCAAGACGCCTCCCTGCACGGATCGCGTCATCGCGGGCGGAGTGCGCGAAGTGATCGTCTCCCACCGGGATCCGAATCCGATCGTGCGCGGGAAAGGCCTCCGGATCCTTCGCCGGCACGGCCTGCGCGTGAGGACCGGGATTCTCGAAGCGGAAGCCTTGGCGCTCAATCGGGGTTTCGTCAAGTACCACACTCGCGGGATTCCCTACGTCGCCGTGAAATGGGCCATGACGCTCGATGGCAAGATCGCGACGCGGACCGGGGATTCCCGATGGATCTCGGGAAAGGAGTCGCGCGCGCGGGTTCATCGTCTGCGGGACGAATTTCAGGCGATCCTCGTCGGCGCCCGCACGGCCCTTCGGGACGATCCTCAGTTGAAGGGATGGAAGCGGGATCCGATCCGCATCGTGCTGGATTCGGGCGCGCGGCTGCCTCTGGAGGCCCAGCTCGTGCGGACCGCCCGGGAACGCCGGACGATCATGGCGGTCACGAGCGAGGCGCCGCCGAACAAAGTACGCCGGCTGGAGCGAGCCGGGGTCGAGATCGTCGCGCAGCAGGAAGAGATCGACATGCGGATCCTGTTCGAGGAACTGGGGCGTTCGGGGATACAGTCCATGCTGGTGGAGGGCGGCGGGGAAGTTCACGCCAGCGTGCTCGACGCGGATTTGGCGGACGAAGCGATCGTCTTCGTGGGGCCGAAAATCGTCGGCGGCCGGGATGCGGTCACGCCGGTCGAAGGAAAAGGCGTCGCCAAGATGGCCGCCGCCTTGACGTTGAAGGAAGTGCGCGTCGAATGTCTGGGGAACGACGCCCTGATTCGAGGAAAACTGCCCTCATGATTCGCGCCGTCTTTTTTGACGCCGGGCATACCTTGCTTCACACGCATCCCAGCGTGGGCGAGATTTACGCCGCCGAAGCCGCGGCGCTGGGAGCGACGGCGGACGCCGCCCGGCTCGGGGCGGAGTTCCTTCGGGTATTCGCGCGAAACGCGGCTCGACTGGCCGAATCGTCGGTCGGCCTTCACGCCTCGGATGCCCAGGACTACGACATGTGGCGGCGCGTCGTGCGGGAAGTGCACGAATGCCTTCCGGAGTTGAGCCGCATCGATGCCGACGCGTGGTTCCAGCGCCTGTACGAGGAATTCGGCCGGGCGGATCGGTGGAAGCCGTATGCGGATGTCAAGCCGGCCCTGGAAGCCGTGCGCGCGCGCGGCTTGAAGCTGGGCATCATCTCCAATTGGTCCACCCGGCTGCGCGCGATCCTCCGGGAAACGGGATTGCAGGCCTGGTTCGACGTCGTGGTCGTGTCTTCCGAAGTGGGCTCCCGCAAGCCCGACCCTCGAATCTTCCAGCGGGCGTTGGCCCTGGCGGGCGTGGCCTCCTCGGAGGCGATCCACGTCGGGGATTTGATGGAGGACGACGTGCGGGGGGCTCAGGCCGCCGGCCTCCGGCCGATCTTGATCTGGCGCCGGCCGGAAGCACCGGAACCCGGGAACGGAGTGGCGATCATCCGGACGCTGGGCGATCTCATTCGGCGGTTATGAGCGCCTCCCTCCGCCGCGACGAAGCAGTCCTTTCAGTCGAGCCCAGATCGTACGGGCCGGGGGCCAGGGTCGCTTGGCGGAGAGCGCGACGCCGTCCAGGAAACGCTGTAGGTCGTCGGCCATCGCCGCGGCGGAAGGATACCGATCTTCCTTGCGATGCTGCATGGCGCGGCGGATGATCTTGCACAACGGTTCCGGAGCGCGCGGGGCCAGCGCTTCAATGGGCGCGGGAGGTTGGCTGCGGACCCGTTCCAGGACCTTATCGGTGGGCTGTTCGATGTAAGGGCTCCGGCCGGAAATCATTTCGTAGAGCACGGCTCCCAGCGAGTACACGTCGCTGGCATTGTCCACCCGCTCCATGTCTCCTTCGGCTTGCTCCGGGGGCATATAGTAAGGCGTGCCCATCACCACCCCCATGACGTAGGCGCTGTCCCCGAGATGCCGCAGCTTGGCCAGGCCGAAATCCATCACATGGGGACGGCCTTCTCCGTCGATCAGGATGTTGGATGGCTTGAGGTCCCGATGGAAGATGCCGCGCTCGTGGGCGAAATGGATGGCCCGGCAGACGTCCCGCAGGAGGGCGGCCGCGAAACTCGGGGGCAAGCCTCGCTCCGGAAATGTTTCGTTCATGAACGGATAGAGGAGGGCGCACTTCCGTCCCTCCCGAAGCAGCCGCTCGAGCGTCACTCCCTTGATCAATTCCATCGTGTAGTAGTAATGATTCTCGACGGTTCCGAAATCGAGGATGGGCACGATGTTGGGGTGGGAGAGTTCCGCGACCGCGCGCGTCTCGTTGTAGAAGCGCTTCAGATCCTCCGCGTCCCCGTACGGCGTTCGGATGCCGGCGGCGGTGTCGCTTTCGTGCGGCAGCATTTTCAGGGCGACGGCGCGATTGAGGTCTTTTTGCCAGGCCCGGTACACGATGCCGGCCCCGCCGCGGCCGATCTCTTCGATCAGCAGATATTTCCCGAAGTGATTCGACGGCTCCGCCGCGGCCGTGCGGACTTCCTGGAGCAGAGCCAGCTCCAGCCTTTTCGAGGTACTTTGCAGGGCTTCATGGACGCCCGCCGCCATCTTGGCGAAGAGAAACGGGATTTCCGCGCCGCATTGCGAGCATGTGTACGCCTCTCCGTCTCCCAACCCGGACCCTCCCTGAATGCGCGCCCCGCAGTCCGGACAGCAGTACAGCTCGAGGTTCTGGAATTGCAACGCCGTTTCCAGCGCCTCCTTGGTCAGGTAGCCGTGCCGGATCATGATTTCGCCCAGCCGCGGGATCGGCCGGATGTCCAGATCGATCAAGCGTCCCTGGAGTCGCAGGCATTCATGGACCTGAAACTCCGTGGCCAAACCTCTCTCGATGAGGATCCTTCCCAGAAGCCGGCCGTGGGAAGTCGTTTCGCTCATGATCCGCTGCTGCATCGCCAGCAGGCGCTGGACGTCCTCCTCGCGCAGATAGCCGCGGGCGACCATGATCGCTCCGAGCGGGCGGGCCGGATTGCGCTCCTGCGCGGCCAGGCAGTCGTTGACCTGTTCCCGGGTGATCAGCCCCTCGTGCAGGGCGAGGCGGCCGAAGAGCAGGTCACCGCGGTGGGACGACATGTCGTCCAGCCTTTCTCGCAAGAGCTGTTTCATACAAGGCGACGGCAGGGAACGCGAAACGCCTGGACGGCGCGATGAAGCATCTGCTCCTCAATCATGACATCGGACCGTTTCGCCGAATCCTCCACTCCTTCCGAGTAAAGGTTTCCGGGGCTCCGCCCGAGGTCGACCGGCCGCTCGGCATCGGGGCCAGCGTCTCCAATAAGAAAGACGTGGATCGGCCGTAGGTAGTGGGTCCGGCGGAATAAAAAGCGGCGTAATATATCGGGGATGGACCGCGAAATCCACTCCGCTAGGAGCGTGTCGAGATATTCAAGGGGATGTCGAGATAT
>JACQVR010000120.1 GCA_016209705.1 Planctomycetota bacterium | reverse complement strand
GCCATCGCAGCTGTGCCAGGTACGCACGGCAGTCGGCCTCGGTCGCAAACTGGCGCTCGAACTCCGCCACGGTAAACGGGTATTCCTTCACCGCCTCCAGCACTACATATGGGGGTCAGTTGAGTCAAGTAAATAGCCCTTATCCAGAATTTCAAGCTTCTGCTCCCGGGTCCCGGAACGGAGGAGCGAAAATAAACCGTTGGTCAGCTCGCTCGGGAGCTCGGAAAACTCAACGCTGCCGGCCATCGCATTGTCCTCATCTTGCCATGTCGTCGGAGCTAACGTTGCCGCCAGCAGGCCATGGAGATAATCCCCCTCCGCAATCTCGTTGAAAAATTCGAGGAAAGAAGCGGGATCTGAAAGAATCAACTCCTTCAGCCCTGCGAGCTCCTTATGTTTCCATTTGGCTATCTCCCACCAATCGCCTCTCCCCTTTCCAGCTTCCTTGGGAAACGCTTTGTCCAGCCTATGCTTGTATTGTTCGAGACGGGCTTTCAGGGGAGTTGGTGCGGCAGGAACGTCCTTGCGCTCCGTAACATGAGACGTTGTGAGGTTGGGTGATTTGTCGCCAGGTGATGTCGCTTCGCCTAACGTGCCGGGGCGACTTTTCCCCGCCGTTAGTGCCTCGACCACAGATTGAGTGGTGGCTCTATCTCGTGAGGCCTCTCGGGTTCGGAACAGGAGCCCACCGACCAAAACAACTCCGAGCAAGACCAAGGACGCGATGCCCACAGAAATCCATTTGACGGTCATGACTATTCCTCCAAGGACCACCGGTTTTGAAACGCAGGCCAAGATCCAGCGATGGAATCCCAACCGGGCGACTTGTTTTGTCACCAAATAGGGTAAGTTCACCTTTGCCAGGACGCCGGGGACGAGATTAGTCGGTAATACCGCAGGCTGGCATGCCTCGAGAAAGGAGGTCGCGTCGGGTATCAGTGCGGCCATTCCCATGGTCGCCATCGTCTGCTTCAAACTTTGGCGTGCGCGATCGATCCTTTTCCAAACAGCGACTTGGGAGATCCCCTCGCGAGCGGCGATTTGTGTGAGCGGAAGCCTTTCGAAATAATGCTGGACGATCAGGCTGCGCTGCCCGTCCTCGATTCGCTCCAACGCATCGAAAAGGGTGGTGCGCTCATCATCATGAATGTTCTCGGGCGCGGATGCGGGTGGCTCCGCATTCATGGCATACCTCGCTTCGTGGATTTGGAGGCGGTGTTTTCGGCGTCTTGTCTTGAGGGCACACGTCACGCAGGTGCGGTATAGCCAGTGGCGAAAAGCGCGGGCGGACTCAATCCGGGGAAGGTTCTCCACGAGCTTGATCAGCGCATCCTGAGCGGCGTCCTCCGAGTCTTCTCGATGACGGAGAACCTGGTAGCACAGGTTGTATGCGCGGTTCTGGTGGAGGCTCAGGAGGCTGGAGAGGTGCTCCGGGGTTTGGTTTCGCTTGTAGGCGTCAAATGCGTGGTCCTCGGATGAACGGTTCATCACTATATTATTCCCGAAGAGGGGGGGAGCCTGACCGAAATTCGCGCAATCTTTTTTCTGTTCCTCCCGATTTGAGCGTACGCTGCGCAGCTGGCATTGCCCGACCAACTTACCATGCTCAGCGGCACATTTTGGGTTGCATATGACGTGGAACACCCACCCACTTCCTACCAAATGGGCCGGTTTTGCCTTCCCCTTCCGCCCCACGCGAGGAAGTGATGCCAAACCCGCCGGAACCGGAAGGAGGAGAACATGTACGCCACGACCTGGAACGTTGATCCCGTGAAGAAGCTGACCCGCCGCGAGGTGGCGCACGTCCTGAACGATCTGGCGTGCCGCGCCCCGCGCTCGAGCGGCGTGCGCATGAACCGCGTGATCTTCCACCTGGAATGCTGCTGCGGCCTGTGGGTTTCGGAGATTTCAGCCCTGCGGCTGGAAGATGTGCACGTAGCCGGTGGTCGTCCGCATCTTCGCGTCGGCCCCGAGGGCGCCAAGGGCGGAAGAGCCCGAGTCGTGCCGCTCTGGTGGGATGCGGGGACACTGGCGGACCTTACGGTGTGGAAGCGAGAACGCGAGGACCACGGTGCCAGCCAAGGCGATCCCTTTGTCTGCTGCCTTTGGTCGAGGTGTTTCGGTCGCCACCTCATCCGCCACACTGTTCGGGAACGCTTCCGAACGGCCTGCAAGGGCTTTGACCTAGAGCGGCTGCAAAACCTGACGATTCACCACGGCCGGCACACTTTCATCAGCCATGCCCTGGCGGGCGGCCGGACGCTGGCCGAGGTGCGCGTAGCCGCGGGACATCGCAACCTCGTCACGACCAGCGCGTATCTCCACATCGCAGTGGATGATGACGCCACGCCGGGGCATCTCTTCGGTCAAGAAAGCGGCCGCGAATCCATGAGCCCCTTTCGGCCCATACCATCGAGCCTGGCTCTGCGGCATCCCGAGGCAAACGTGGACTATGTCCTCCACGGTCTCCAAGCCGCCAGGGCGAGAAGGGCAAGCATCCCGAACCAAACACCGGTGATGGACGGTCCGCTCGCCACGCCGGAGCCGCAGCCTCCGCTTGAACCGCCGCCCCCTCCGCCGCCATCCGTCGGCGGCGCCCGCCGTCGGCGGAGCGATTGGCGAGACGGTGATGTCCGAAATGGTCGTGGGCTGAGAGGCGTCCGTGGTCTGGGTGTCGTCGAGCGTCAAGCGAATCCAAACGTAGCGCCCCGCGCCGGGGACTTGGATGGCGCTTCCCAGCGAAGCGGGGTTCTCCGCTGCGGCGAAGAACGACGCCGCTATGAGCCGGATCTGGCCTGTGACTTGGCCTTCTCACCCCTTCTTCTCCGCCCTGAACTTCGCCCATCTACGCCTTGCCGCATCCGCTATCTTTTTGAGACCCTCGGCGCTGAACCGACGGCGCTTCAAAGGCTTCACTGCGGTCCGCACCGCGCCCTTGACCTTCGCCCACCTCCGCTTCGCCGCATCGGACAATTTTTGCCGTGCCTCGGCCGACAGTCGCCGGCGACGACGCTTCTGTGGCCGACCTGCTGCGTCGTCTCCGCCCATCAGGCGGTCGATCTTTCGCTGTAGCTTGGCCACCTCGCGCTGGTGGCGCTCAAGCTGTCGCTCGAGTTGGGCGACCTTGTCGAGTCGCTTCTTCTGGCGGATGGCGTCTTGGAGCTGGCGGACGGACAGACGGCTGAGCAGGCGTTGGGGTATCATGGGGCGTATCTTGGAGCCAGCGGGAGCGGGCGTCAAGGAATGGCCGCATTGCTTGTGGAGGGAGGCCCATTCCATCACGAAAGTGCGTTTTCGGCCCCATGCCCGCTTTCTGAAGATGGGAAGGGGAGATAGAGCTGGATGTCGTTGCAGGACACGGCGGGTTCCGAAGCGAGCCCGTGGAGCGATACGCCCAGAAGGCGCACCGGGCGGCGGACAGCCTCCGTGCGATCCAGTAGCGCCACGGCCCGCGCGGCGATCTCGTCCGCCGAGCGCGTGGCGGGCGTCTCGGTTTTCGAACGAGTCACCGTCTCAAAATTGGCGTAGCGCACCTTGAGGGTCACCGTGCGGGCATAAAGTTTCTCACGCGCAAGCCAGGATGCATCCTCGCGCGCCATGGCATCGATATATTTCTTCATTTCCGCGATGTCGGTCAGGTCTTCGCGAAACGTGTTCTCCGTCCCAAGCGACTTGCGTTCGTGGCGTGGTTCCACCGGACGCTCGTCGATCCCGTTCGCCATCTGCACCAAGTTCCCCGCCCAGGAGCCCACCACCTCCTTCAGTTTGTCGATATCGACCGCGCGCACGTCCATCAGCTTCGAGAGACCGATGGCTTTCAGTCGCGCCGCAATCTTCGGTCCCACGCCCCACAAGGCTTCCACGGGGAGCTCGCGCAGGAACGCATCCACCCGATCGGGTGGAATCACCGTGAGGCCGTTGGGTTTCTTCCACCCGGACGCGATCTTCGCCACGAACTTGTTCGGAGCGACTCCCGCGGAAGCGGGTACCAACCGCGTGACGGCCGGCTCGCTCCTGGACGGAAACTGCATCGATTTGATCGGCAAGGGCGGCAAGCGGATGACCTTCACGATCTCGTCCGAATTGTATCGGGAACTTACGACATACCTGTCCACGAAGGATGGGCCGCTGGCCGACCAGCGGGGCTATCAATCCGCCTATGCCCGCGCCATCCGTGCCGCGGGCGGCCGTGTGACGGGAACGCATGGCCTCCGCCGACTCTCCGCGCAGCAGCACTACTCGGACGGCTATCGCGTCGCCGCTGCATCCGGCCTGCCTCCCGGTGAGGCCGCGCGGCTGGCCGCCGGGAATACGGTGGAACGCTTGGGACATGGACGCAACCGATCGGATGTTTCCTCGTGTTATTTGGGTCGAAAGAGCGCATAGAAGGTAGGAACCTCGTCAGCCGGCTGATGTTCGTGTAATGGATGCAACTCAGACTTACCAAGGACCGGATCGTCCACGGCTTCACCCCGCCCAGGCGATCAATCATTCGTCGGCCTCCTCGAGCAATGCCCGGGGTAGAAAATCCAATCGGTGGCGGTGGGCATCCTCCGCAAGCTTCTTTTCGTTGTCGGTCAGCGCCAGCAGGAACTTGAACCTCTGCTCGCACAGGGCGCTGAGTTTCTCGGGGACGATCTTCTCGCCGCGGCGGACGAGCTGCCGAAGATCGTCCCAGTCGTATTTGGAGGACCGGAGGCGATCGAGGAACTTCGCCGGGTTGAAGCTCTCGCGCACGTTCCAACACTTGATGACGGCAAGAGTACGGATCCGTTTCGCGTTGAGCGGCTTTTGCGCGGCCTTGGCCAGGTCGTAGAGGTCGCGCGAACGCACCCGCTGATAGGAGGCGCGGATCTTCTCCGCCAGAAGCTCCTCAAATGCGAAGCAATCCAAAGCGAAGGGTTTAAACTCGAGGTGCTTGAAGTAGGACTGCTTCACCAGCGGCATGGACACGAGCGGTAGAGAGGGCCGCTCTCGAAGGCTGACTTCGAGCTTGAACCTGTTCTGGTTCCAGGCATGGCGATACCCCACGATGGCTCCGCACGAGAAGCCGTCCTCGGAGGCGAAAAAGTCCTTGGCGTCGATCCGAAACTCCAGGCCGTAGGCGGGCCTGCCGAGCGCATCCACAAGCTCCAGGATTAGGTCGTCGGCCTTCGCCTCGCCGACGCTCGTGAAGTCGAGGTCCACCGAAAAGCGCGTCTGGCCGCCGTATATGCACTTGCGCAGGCAGGTTCCTCCCTTGAACGCCAGCGTCTTAAGAATGCCGGCGTCTTGGAGGATCTTGAGGACGTAGGTCAGAACCACCTCGCGCTCCGCGATGGCGAGCGGCACCCGCGCCCCTTGGGCGAACAGATCGGCGTAGCGTTGCTCGATCATCCGATGCGCACCTCGCCGAACAGGTCCTCCCTGGGAACGTTCACGATGAGGTTCCACGTGCGGTTCCGCTTGCCGTCGGCGCCCCACCGCTTGGGCGAGCCGAGGAAGGCCGGGTCCTTCTTCACCCGCGACCGGAGGTAGGCCGCCAGCGGCGTAGAGAACTGGAGGCCGAGCTGGTCCGCCACGTATCCGAAGCGTCGCGCCAGGCCGCCGTCGTTGAAGCGTTGGAGGTAGTCAAGTAGCTTGGCATAGTCTGCCTTCTTGCCGGCATCGTGCAGCGCCTGGACCGCCGCCTCGAGGCCTCCCACCAGATCGGGGCGGTCGAAGGCGTCGAGCAAGGTCCGCTCCAAGTCGGAGATCTTGATCGTCTCTCCGAGCTCGATGGCCTCCTGGATGCCGAAGAACCGCTTCCGGCTCAGGACCACGAACTCGAAGCGGACGTTCTTCAATTCAACGGGCCGCTTCGGGCGCGCGACGGCGACGTGGATCAGCGAGGGGATCTGGGTGATCAGGCCATGCCGGAGGCAGGCGAAGCGGTAGGCGAAGAAGTAAGGCTTCGGGAACAGCCGGGCAACCAGGTAGGGGTTCATCTCCGGGACGCCCTTCGGTCCCCGCTCGGCGCCGATGAGTTGATAATGGCCGCGGCCAAGCGGCGCCAACCAACCCTTTTTTTGCAGAGTGTGGGCCAGATAGCGCGCATAGGCGGGCGAACACCGCAACCGCCGGATGATCTCCTGAATTGTAACGAGGCGCCGCTTTTCCCACTCAAGGGCCAAAATGAGGTCGCCTTCCCGCTTCGACAGACTGCGCCGGGTCATTCGAATTACATTCTCAATAGTTAGTGAAACACTAACAATATAATGTCTATATCGACCATGTCAAGACGCATCAGAAAGCCTTGTTGACCGGCCCACGATATAGTCCTTCTAGGCCATCTACCGCAAAAGTCTCTTTCCCAATGCCCATCGCGTGGGAGGGTCTCAATAGGGTCCCTTTCCAGACTGTCAACCCAACATCCGCCGCCGGCCTGGGACCCGGACCTGGAAGAGGTGTCGGACCGACCTCTCATCCTGGAAGAAATTCCGGGGCCCTGGCGATCCGCCGCGGACGAGGCGGCGCGAAACGAGCTGAAACGGATGGCCTGGGAAGCGCTGGAGCGGATGCCGGTTCGTCTGCGATGTGTCATCGTTCTGCGCCTGAGCGGCTGGTCATTTGACGAGATCGCCTGGAAACTCAAGATCAGCAGTGCCTGTACCCGGCGGCGATTCCATGATGGGATCGCGATCCTGAAGCGGCGGTTCAGGCCGGCGGCATAATTTTTTGCTCACAAAAAGGCCATGAAATTCCTCAAGACTATATGGAGAAATTCATCAAGCCCCGAGGTCGGCCCAGGAGACTGAAGGAGATTGTGATCACGGTCATCGACCCAGGGGCATACCCGGAGATCGCTTCGGCCAACGACAACCGATTCGCCCGACTCCCGAATACGGAAAGGCTCCGCGAATTCGAGGAGATCTGCGCAAAGGTCCTGGCCGCCGCGACAGTCGAGCGGCGGTGGCAAAAAGTGAAGGTGGAGAAACTTGTGAACGCCGCTTGACATAATAAGTAGATCAAATATATTAGTCACATGAAACACAAACAACCCCATCGTGAGGAAAAGGCCCCCGTGCGAGTCTGTCTCTATCTGCGCGTTTCGACAGACAAGCAGGCGAACAAAGAGGATGGATCGCTCGACACGCAGCTTGACCGGCTGATGTCGTATGTCAACTTCAGGAAAAGCTCCGGGGACGAGTGGACCGTCACCGAGAAGTTCGTCGAAGGCGAAAAGAATGGGCAGCGGCGCGGACGCTCCGCGAAGGACACCCGGCGCGAGGGGCTCCAAAAGCTGCTCGAGCTGGCCAAGGCGCGGCTGATCGATGTGGTCGTGGTCACGAAGATCGATCGCATCTCGCGCAGCGTCATCGATTTCCTCGTGCTCGTGAAGGAGCTCGATTCTTACGGCGTGAAGCTGGTCTCCCTACGGGAGAATATCGACCTCACGACGCCCAGCGGGAAGTTCCAGACCACGATCCTCATCGCGCTGGCGGAGCACGAGCGGGAACAGATATCGGCGCGGACAAAAGAGAAAGTCGAATGGCGCGTGCAGAAGGGCCTTCCCATCGGGCCGCCGCCCATCGGCTACCAAATGAAAAACAAGATGTACGTGATCGACGAGGAATACGCGAAGCACATCCGCGCCATGGACCGCATCTATCTGGAAAACGAGAGTAGCGATGTGGTCGTCCGCGAGTTCAAGCGGCTCGGCTACCGGACGCCCCGCGGACACATGTACGCGCTGCCGCTGATCTGCCGCATGCTTCGCAACCCGACGTACGCGGCGAAGATCGAGTACGAGGGCGATCTCTACGATGCTCAGTGGAAGCCGCTGCGGTCATGGGATACCCACCAGCAGATTCAAAAGCAGATGGACGCGAACTTGCGGCGCCGGCGGCGGCAGTACCGAGAGAATCAGGAACACGTGTATCTGCTCCAGGGCTTACTTCGGTGCGCGAGGTGCGAGCACGTGATGACACCCACGCCGGGCACAGGCCGCAACGGGCGCTACTACGCTTACTACTCCTGTACGAAGGCCCAAAAATCCTTGGGCGAGGCGTGCCCCCGAGAGTTCGTTCCCGCAGAGCCTGTTGACCGTGCCGTGCTTGAATTCCTGAAACAACTGGAGGTCGAGCCCGAGCGCATTCGACAGTTCGTCAAGCAAGCCAACGCCATGGCTTCCGAGACCGTCGGAAAGCTCCGTGAGGATCTGATGCGAGTCCGCGAACAACTCGCCGCTGTCCGATCGAAGATTTCGAACATCACCGATGTGATCGCGGAGAAGGGCAAGGAGGCGCTGGCATCCGTGGGACGCAAGCTGGAGGAGTTGGAGACCGAGGCGCGGGAGCTGGAGGAAACCGAGGCGCGGCTGAAGAAGGAAATCGAAGCGGAAGAATGCCAGATCCTGAATGCGCAGGACCAGATCAAAACTCTAAGCCTCTTCAAAGAGCTGGTCGAGCTGAACGAGGAGCATCCGGAGCGTATAAGGGCCATGCTCCCCCGCTTCATCGATTATGTTGTCTGGCGACAAGATAAAGGACAGGGGACGTTGGAAGTTGCGCTCTTCCCGACACCGTTCGTGAAGCCCAAGGATGTGACGCTTCGAAAGATGCTCAGCGAGCTGCTGGAGCGGCGGGGGATGCCTGTTGCGTGTGGCCCGGAGAAGCTGTCGGTTCGTTCACGACTATCAATTGGGGTACCCGACGGGATTTGAACCCGCGACACCCTGGGCCACAACCAGGTGCTCTAACCAGGCTGAGCTACGGGTACCGTCTGGAAGCGCCGCGAGGGACCATTATAGGAGGCGCTGAGGCGGCTGCAACGAGCTCGCGGCGAACTACGAGGCCGGAACGGGTTTCGAGAGCCGATGCAGCGTCGCCGCCAGCGTGTGGCCGATCGTCTCCACCACCACCACGTCGTCTTTCGTAAAGTTGTCCACCGTCTCCGATTGCAGATCCAGCACGCCCAAGCAATGCGCGCCCACGCTGATGGGAACGCACAACTCCGAGCTCACCCCGACCGACTTGCCCGCCGTGATCGGATCCTTCGAGACGTCCTTCACGTAGACCGTTTCCCCCAGCTTGAAGATCGTTCCAATCAGTCCGTCCTCCAGCTTCTGGCGCGATCCGATTTCGAACGTCTCCGAGGGCTCGGAGTTCGATCGCGCCACGAGCGCGATCTCCCCTCGCTCGGCGTCGCCGACGTACACGCCCGCGTCGCGCACCTCGAACGCGCGCCGCAATTCTTCCACGATGCAGCTCAGAAACGCCTCCGGAGGAAGTGACCCGTTGCCCAGTCTCGCTAGGTGATGCAGCAACTCCAGCCGCGACCGGATCGAACCCACCTGGCCGTGCACCCGGCACAGATGAATCCCCAGCGCCATCTGCGACGCCAGATATTCCAAAAGCGGCACGTCCTCGCGGCCGAAGAAATTCCGCTTCTTGGATCCAAAGACAATCACTCCGACGAGCCGTTCCCCCTCCAAGACCGGCAGAGCCGCGACCGATTTCGCGCGCCCTCCCGGCGTACCCTCCTCTTGACCCTCGTTCCTCACGTGGGGCACAAGGATCGTCTTGCGGCACGCCGCCGCGCGACTCGCAATGTTACGGTCTCCCGCCCCCACCCGCACGCGCGTCGCCGTGGGATTCAACTTCCGGCCCTGCACCTGATGCTCGACCAGCTCCGTCCCTTCGCCGTCGGCCAGCATGAGCGACACGCCGTCGGCCCCCGCCACCACCCGCGAGAGCCGCACCGCCTCTGACAGGAGGCGTTCCGGATCGGAATCCGAAGAGAGCCACCGAATGACGCGCGTCAGACGGCGAACCACGTCCAAGGATGTCTTGCGTTTCGACGCCATGGGTGCCGCTATCGTAACCCAATCGCGAGCGAGCCTCAAGCTGAGATGGGAACCCGTAGAAATTGCCCAGGCGGCGGGATGTCGCAATTTCCAGCGGCCGAAAACCTTCGATTTCGGCGGACTATCCTGGATGCAGGGCAGGGAGCCTCGTTCCATTCTCCTTGATTCGAAGCAGCACATGAGGAAAATCTGATCCGGTGGTTGCGCTTTCCCGCGTCCGTTTCCCCTTCCGCGGCCGGCCCCTCATCGGGGTCATCCATCTGCCTCCGTTGCCCGGCGCGCCGCGCGCGCGACTCCCCGTGGACGCCATCTTGCGCCGCGCCGCCGCGGACGCGCGCGCCTGGATCGCGGGCGGCGCCGACGGGCTGTTGGTCGAAAACTTCGGAGACCTGCCCTTCGCGCCGGAGCACGTCGAACCCCAGGTTGCCACGATCATGGCCGTGGCCGCCCACGAGCTGATCCGGCGGTTCAAGGTTCCCGTGGGAGTCAACGTCCTGCGCAACGACGCCCGGTCCGCCTTGGCCGTGGCGCTCGCCTCCGGAGCCGCGTTCATTCGCGTCAACGTCCATACGGGAGCCATGGAGACGGATCAAGGCATTCTCCAAGGTCGAGCGGGCGAGACGCTGCGATATCGGAAATCGATCGGATCCCGCGCCGCGATCTTCGCCGACGTCTTCGTCAAGCATGCGGCGCCGCTGCTTCGCCTCTCCCCGGCCCGCGCCGCCGCGGACGCGGTGTTCCGAGGAGGAGCGGACGCGCTGCTGATCACGGGACCGAGCACGGGAGAGGCGGCCGACCCGAGTCGCCTGGAAGCAGTCCGCGCCGCGGTTCCCGGCACGCCCATCCTGGTGGCCAGCGGGGTGACGCCCGACAACGCCGCGGCGTTCGCCCGCGCCGACGGCTTCATCGTGGGGAGCTACGCGAAGCGCAGGGGAGCCGTCGAAAATCCGGTGGACGTCGCGCGGGTCCGCAAGCTGAAGAAGGCGCTCGCGCTCAGGGCGTCTCCATCAGCCAGAGCGCGCCGTCGCCATCGAGACGGCCGCGTTGCTGCGAGATGAACCATCCGTCTCGGACGTGCGCCGCGGTCAGCTCCGGATCTCCCCAGAACTCCAGGAAGGGAGCGCCCGGACTCAGTCTCACCGCCACATGCCCGACCTTTCCGGGATCGAGCGCCTTCCCCGAGGCATCGACGATCCGCACTTCCGTTCCGGCCACGGGCCTTCCGACCGACCCGATCTTTCCGGCCAGTTCGACCGTCTGGATGACGTTGAGCTCCCGAGGCGCCCACACCGGATGAATCGGCGATCCGTACGACAGCGACGTGATGTAGAGGAATCCCGGCTCGGCGGGAGGAATCACGCAGATGCTGCGGCAGCCCTTCAGCAGGGTTCCCAGATTCGGGTCGGTCCGCAACATGATGTCGAGCGCGCGGAACGAGGAGAACCAGGCCCGAGGGGCGCGTTCCGCCGCCACTTCCGCCTGGCGGCTGAAGCGGGCCGGGTCTTCGTGACATACCAGCGTGACGCCGGCCAAGAAGGGCGCGACCAGCACATACGGAGCGAACAGCGGCTCCCCCGGCACCAAGACCGCGCATATCGTTTCGTTGGCGACCCAGTCCAGCGCCGCCGCCGCCGTGTGCGTCAATCCCAGAGCGACCTTGTGGGAGATCACCGCTCCGCCCCGCTCCAGCTCCGTGAAATAGATGATGGATCCCGAATCCGGAGCGGGAGTGAACGAAGGCGGTCGAGGCTCCGCCGCCCCGAACGAGATCGACCAATCCCTCTCGTACGCCGCCAAGGGAGGCAACGAGAATGCCGAGCGATTCACGTAGAACAGGACCGCCTCTTCAGGCAGATCGGGCTTCAAGGAAGCCATCATGTTCTTCAACGCCGGCACCGTGACGACGATTTTCGGCCGGGTGCGAGGCAGGAACGTACGGACCGCTTCCAAGTTGCGGCCCGCGGAGAGAACGCCCGCCACCGCGCCGGCGCGGAGCGCGCCCAGGAAACCCGCGAACAGCTCAGGGATCAAGGGAAGGACGAAAAGGATCCGGTCTCCCGGTCGGACGCCGTGCTTGACGAAAAGATCGGCGGCGCACGCCGAAGCACGGTCCAAATCTCGGTACGACGCGCGGCGGATCTGACCTTCGGCCCCGTACCAGACCAAGGCGGTGGCATCCCCGAAGCCGCGCGCCACCGCGCCCGCCGTCGCCAGATGGCCCAGCTCGGGCGCCGCGAGATCCGCGCCGATCGACGTCGCCACTTTCTCCCAGGCGAACGGCTCCGGAGATAGGAGGTCAGACGCGTTGAGAATAACCGTCGTGTCGCCCACGATCAGCCTCTATGCTTGTTGCGGAAGCAACTCCGCCGCGCCTATAATCGCCGCCTCCGCGCCGGAGTGGCGGAACTGGCAGACGCGCCGGATTCAAAATCCGGTCCCCGCAAGGGGGTGGGGGTTCAACTCCCCCCTCCGGCATTCGCCCTCGGGATTATCCCAGGATTAGACCAAGCTTTCGCCGCCCTCTCCACATTTTACACTCATGAGAACGGTTCGCTCTGCGGGGCCCCGCATCATGTTTTGCGCGCCATCCCTCCTTCCCTTATCCTTTTCCACGATGACCGACCTCACCCTGGATCTCGTGGCGAGGTTTCCCCGGCCCGGCACGGCCGTCCCGGGCCAACTCGCGTTCTCGCCGGACGGCGAACTGCTCACGTTCCTACACTCCGACCGCGGCGACCTGACGCGCGTCCTGTGGGCGTATGAGGTGCGGACCGGGAACTGCCGCATCCTCTTCGCTCCGCCGGCCGCGGGCGTGACGGAGGACAATGTTTCGCGCGAAGAGGCGCTCCGCCGCGAGCGCCAGCGCCTGCGCGAAACGGGCGTCACCCACTACGCCTGGGCCGAACAAGGCCGGACGCTCCTCGTCCCGCTCCGCCGGGATGTATGGGTTCTACGGGAGAACGAGTCTCCGCGCTGCATCGCGAGTCGCGCGATCGATCCGCGGCTTTCGCCCGACGGATCGCGGGCGGCGTTCGTCCGGGATGGAGACCTCTGGGTCGTCGGCGTGGCGACCGCGGAAGCGCGCCAACTCACGCACGACGCGCCGCCCGGGGTGTCGAACGGACTGGCGGAGTATGTGGCCCAGGAGGAAATGAGTCGCGCGTCGGGCTTCTGGTGGAGCCGTGACGGATCGTGGATCGCATACGAGCGCACCGACGAGCGTTCGATCCCGGAGTACACGATTCCTCATCTGGGCCGGGATCGGCTCGACTTCGAAACCCATCGGTATCCCTTTGCCGGAGCGGCCAATGCGTCGGTGCGGCTCGGCGTGGTCAGCGTGGAAGGCGGCCCGACGACGTGGATGGATCTGGGCGATTTCGAATATCTCGCGCGCGTGGCGTGGCATCCCGACGGCCGGTTGTTCGCGCAGCTTCAAGCCCGGGACCAGCGGCGCCTCGAGTTGCGCGCCTTCGATCCCAAGACGGGAAAGGGCGTGACGCTCCTGGTCGAAGAATCGCCTTTTTGGATCAACCTTCATCACGACCTGAGGTTCGTTCCCGACACGGGAGAGTTCCTGTGGGCGTCCGAGCGCACGGACTTCAAGCATCTGTATCTTTATCGGAGGGACGGGACACTCGTCCGCGCCGTCACGTCCGGAGACCGGCCGATCGATGCCGTGGTCGGGTTCGACGCGAAGGGTCGCCGCGTGGCGTTTTCAGCCGGCCGCTCGCCGCTGGACCGGCACATCTACGTGGCCCGCTTGGACGGCGGGAAACCGGAGGAGCTCACGCGCGAGCCGGGAATGCATGACGCCGCCTTCTCCAAGGATTTCTCCCAATGGGTGGACGTCTTTGATTCGCGGGCGCATCCGCCCTCCGTTCACCTCCGTTCCGCGGAACGGATCGTGCATCCCTCCGCCACGGTGGACCTGTCCCTGGTCACGCCCGAACTCTTCGATTTCGAAAACCGCGACGGCGTGAAGCTGCATGGGATGCTGTTCAAGCCCGAACGCCTGCCGGCGCCGCTCCTCGTTCACGTCTACGGAGGCCCGCATGTGCAGACGGTTCAGGATTCCTGGGCGCATACGGTGGATCTGCGCGCCCAGTACCTGGCGCGGCGGGGATTCCTGGTGATGCGGATCGACAATCGCGGATCCGCGCGTCGGGGCCTGCGCTTTGAGTCCGCCGTTGCGGAACGATTCGGCTCCGTCGAGGTGCGCGACCAGGTGGACGGTGTCCGCTGGGCGCAATCGCAGGGGTGGGTGGACGGCGGGCGGGTCGGAATCTACGGCTGGAGCTACGGCGGGTACATGACGCTCATGTGCCTGCTCAAGGCGCCGGACGTCTTCAAGGCGGGCGTCGCCGGCGCCCCGGTCACGAGCTGGGACGGCTACGACACGCACTACACCGAGCGGTACTTGCGGACGCCGCGGGCGAATCCCGAGGGATACCGCGACGCCAGCGCCGTGGTCCATGCGCCGAAACTGGCGGGAAAGCTGCTCTTGATTCACGGCATGCTGGACGAGAACGTACACTTCCGCCACACGGCGCGCTTCATCGACGCGCTGGTCAAGGCGAACCGGCCGTATGAGCTCTTGCTGTATCCGAGCGAGCGGCACACTCCGCGCGGCGAACGCGATCGGCGCAACATGGAGGAGCGCATCGTGGAGTTCTTCGAGCGGCATGTGTAGGCGTCGTCGTAAGAGTCAGCTTGGGGGACAAAGGACGGGGATCATTTCTCGCTTGTTCCGGCGATAGACCCGGAAGTCGACCCGATCCGTCGTCAGGACCTTGTGATTCGGAAACAATTCGCTCATGCGGATCAGGCAAAGATCCGCCAGATCGGGTTTGCGGTCCTTGGTGCGTTTCGCCATTTCGGCCAGATGGACCTAATGGTCCTCGCAACGGAACGCCGTTCGCACGAAGCCGGTGTCGACCATGTCCATGACGAGCGATGCGTTTCCGAGATGGAACGCCGCTTCCGCTAGTAGCGTATTCGCAAAATCCTGCCGATAATGGCGCGGGTCCGAAAGGGGGAGACGATCCCGTCCTCATCAAAGGTTTGCGGGATCCAGGTACGGACCGAGCAGCCCTACCACGCCATCAGCGATTTCCTCCGGCAGCCCTGACACCGGCATTGGGTCCCAACGGCCCCCCGAAGTTCGGAAGCTCAGACCGTACTCGCGCCCTCCTAGCGGAGTCGCCCGGGCGACGATGGACGGCTGACCGTTGGCGTCCGCCGCTTCGATGATCAAATGGCCCGCCCGGGGCCTCACGCTGACATGGTCGTACTTTCCTCGTCGGCGAAGCAGATCTTGCAACATCGCCGCGGCCAACGTCAGATCGCTTGAGCGCATCGTTCCCCCTCCTGGATCTGTTCCTGTGGCGAGACGCTCGCGAATCCAGTGAACGACCACCGGAACGGCTGCTTGGCCTGCTGATTCCAGTATGCCACGAACGCGGCTACCGCCATACTGAGTTCCTGAACGCTTTGGAAGTTGCCATTCTGCAGGCATCGCCGCTGTAACACTCCAAACCAAAGTTCTACTTGATTGACCCAGGAGGCGTGAAGCGGCATGTAGTGAAACCTAAAACGATTCCCGTGTCGCGCATTGAATCGTTCCCAACGCTCGCCATGGTGGATGTTCAGGTTGTCCCAGATCACGTGGATGATCCCCGGAATCTTTTGCGCCACTTTCTCCATGAAGGCTTCCAGATCGTCGCCAATCCGCGTGGCCCCGCACCGCGTCAGCACGTCACCGGGGTGAACCAAAAACGCCGCAATCAGCGCTCGGGTCCCATGTCGAATGTACTCAAACTCCCGTCGCCCTGCCTGACGGGGTCGCGCAGGACGATCCGGATGTTTGCGTTCGGTGGCCTGCATTCCGCTCTTTTCGTCCACGCAAATCACCGTCTCGCCCTGGGGAGGATTCAGATAGAGTTCAACAATCTCAGCCACCTTCTGCCGAAAGTCGGGATCGGGACTATGCAGCCACATTTGTTTCTTATGAGGCTTCAAATCCGCCCTCTTGAGGATCGTGTGCAGATGGGATCGACTGATTCGGACGATGCCCCGACGCGCCAAAGCTTCCTTCAAGAGCTCCAGCGTCCAGCCATGTAAACCATTCTCTCCTTGCGGGCCCGGTTCGCAGGCGACGGAAACGATCTGGCAGCGTTGCAGGGGATTGATCTTGGGCTTCCTCCCGCTACGCGGTCGATCGCTTAATCCCTCCAGACCCAATCGAGCAAAACGTCCCCGCCACTGGGCGACCGTGTCTACGGAAATGTTCAGGCGTGAGGCTATCGACCATGAAGAGTGACCAGCTGCCGCTGCCAACACAATTCTGGCCCGAAGCCCGTCGCGCTGGCTACTGGTAGCGGCTGTCGCACGACCGCGTAACTTGAAAGCATCCCCGGGCTTGAGGATTACCTCGGCAGGCGGACGGCCACGACGCCGTTTTCCAGCTCTCTCCATTCATAGGATTTATCGGCAGGATTTCGCGGAACCTGTACTAGATCGCGGGTGGCGGAGTCCGAAGTCCAAAGTCCAACGTCCGGTCCCCTTCCGGCTCCCCCTGGGGGAGTGTGAGAGGGACCCAGACTCGGGACGTGGGACTTCGGACTTGGGACTCCGCACCCCAGAATAACCGGACACCTTTCTCTGGAGCGCGGCACTCAGGGAATTCCGGAACGCTCCAGTTTGCGCGTTGACAGGACCAACGTGACGCTCGCGCCTTGACGGCGCTCGCTCATGGAATTCCGGATCGGCGACCTCCCGCCTTCGCTGAAGCTACGGAGGTCAAGAGGGGCGGGGTTTCCACAGTTATGAAGTTGGCCTTTCAGGGCGACTTTACGACAGCTCGGCAAGAAATGTGGAGTAGGGCCTCAGGGGAAATGACTGATTAACGCGGCTCTTGCGGCGGAATCCGCAACCGCCGGCGTTGAATCCGAACCAGCAACGAGATTATTCCTGCCGCCGCAAGAATGTCGAGGCCTATGGAGCCGCACCCGCCGGCTGTTCCCCCCGATGAGCCGCCGGCGTTCCCGCCGTCTGGCGATCCGCTCCCCTTGATCACCCGAACGCCGTCGCTCGTGGCGATGGGCGAGACCAACCCGGCGGCGGTGATAGCCCGAACTTGCACGTAGATTGTAAAATCATCAGGATGCAACGAGTGCGAGGAATTGGATGCGCTGGTCGCAAGGCCGATATTCTCCCAATCCTGGATCTTTACTCCTCCGGTTACGATCTGCCACTCATAGGAGGCGATATTGTCTCCTTCTCCGGCTGTAAACCCGCTCCAGTTGGCCTCGATCGTCGTCGTCGAGGTTTGCGTATCGATGTCCTCGCCGGTTCAGGAGCGGGACGCGCGAGAGGCGGATCATCGCGCTCGACATTCGCGCGGGCATATTCCTGAGAAGGAGGCGCGGTCTCACGCGGCGGCGGAGACGTGGACGGCGCGAAGAAGACGATCCACGAGACCAGCAATGCCACCGCCAGCGCCCCCAAGCTGCTCGCGAGCTTCCACGGCCAGGATCGACGGGCGGGGGCTTGCCGGACCTGCCGCAGCAACCGCTGGCGGTCCTCCGGCGTCAGGTTGTGCCGAACCATTGTCGTCAGCCGATCCACCCACGTCAGATCCTTGCGGCAGCGCTCGCATTGCCGGAGGTGATTCTGAACCTGAAGCCGCACGCGCTCCGATTCGATATCGCCTTCCGCGTAGGCGGGAAGCCAGGGCCGGAACTGGAAGCAGCGCATCTCGCGGACGCCCTTCGAGGACGGTTCATGGGACCAAGAATCCAGGTGAGCCACCTCGCGGGCGAGCTTCTCCTTGTCCGCATCGGGAATGTCCTTCCGCAGCAGCACGTACACCCAATCGCTGAACGACCGGCCCTCCTCGCGGTAGGATTCGAGATTCTGATAGGCCTTCAGCAGCGTCTCCTGAACCACGTCGCGGGACATCTCGGAGTCGTGCGTGAACCGCTCCGCCGCGTTCAAGAGCCAAGGCTCGATCTGCTTGCACATCTCGTTGAACGCGTCCTTGTCGCCTTGCTTGGATCGGCGGATGAACTCGTCGAGCAGCCGATTGTCGATTCGGATCATCGCGTCTTCTCCATCAACTAAAAACGATCGGGGACCGCGATTTCTCACAAGAAAGTGCTCTTCATAAAAATTCGATGGACCACTTAACCTCTTGCCACATAAGAGATTATATCATGACGTTAAGCCGTGGGCCTACGATTCGGCGAACCGCCCGAATTCCCTCATCTTGCCAGGGGAATGACACTCCCTGCCCTCGCGACCCGGCGAGACACGGAAAGGGAGACCTGGAAACCGACTTATGCCGAAACCTAAACGCTATCGCTCACTCCTCTACTCTACCGGTGAACGAAAACCATCTTCTTCGTGTCTTTGTGCCTTGGTGGTTCACGCAAGGTCCGCTACTTTTTTCATGGAGCCGCATGAACCTCGCGCGCCAGATCATTCAGGGGCATCTCGTCGAGGGGCAGATGAAGCCCGGGACGGAGATCGCCCTGCGCATCGATCAGACGCTCATCCAAGACGCCACCGGCACGATGGTCTGGCAGCAGTTCGGCAGCTTCGGGCTGCTGCGCGTGAAGTCCCGGGTGTGCACCACCTACGTCGATCACAACATCCTCCAGACCGGATTCCAAAACGCCGACGATCATCTCTATCTCCAGTCGATGTGCGCGCGCTATGGGGGCGTCTTTTCGCGGCCGGGCAACGGCATCTCCCACTTCGCGCACCTCGAACGCTTCGACGTTCCGGGCGACACGATGCTCGGTTCGGACTCGCACACCTGCACCGCCGGCGCCATGGGGATGCTGGCGATCGGCGCGGGCGGCGCGGAGGTCGCCGCGGCGATGGCGGGCGAACCGTTCTACGTAAAGATGCCCAAAGTGGTCCGGATCGAGCTGACCGGCCGGCTCCGGCCGTGGGTCTCCGCGAAAGACGTGATCCTGGAACTGCTGCGCCGCCTGACGGTGAAGGGAGGCGTCAACCGGATCATGGAATATGTCGGCCCGGGAGCGGATCGGATGACCGTCTACGAGCGGGCTACGATCTGCAACATGACCCAGGAACTCGGCGCGACGTCCGGCCTCTTCGCGTCCGACGAGATGACGCGGCGATTCCTGAAATCGCAAGGCCGCGAGAACGACTGGAAGCCGCGGGGGCCGAGTCCCGACGCGGAATACGAGGAAGAGATCGCCATCGATCTATCGGCGCTCGAGCCGCTGGTCGCCCGGCCGCACAGCCCGGACAACGTCGTGCCCGTGCGGGAAGTCGCCGGCACGCCGATCCGCCAAGTCGCCGTCGGCTCTTCGGTGAATTCCGGATTCCGCGATCTCATGATCGTCGCGCACGTCCTCAAGGGCCGTCACATCGCGCCCAACCTGCACGTGACGCTCTCGCCGGGATCGCGCCAGATCATGCTGAATCTCCTCAAGACGGGCGCATTCCAGGACGTGATCCGGGCGGGCGTGCGCGCGCTCGAGATCGCGTGCGGACCCTGCATCGGGATGGGCGCCGCGCCGCCGACCGGAGGACACAGCCTGCGCACGTTCAACCGCAACTTCCCGGGCCGCAGCGGCACGGCGAACGATGCGGTGTGGCTTTGCTCTCCGGAGACAGCCGCCGCGACCGCGCTGGCGGGCGTCCTTACGGATCCGCGGACGCTCGGAGAACCGCCCGTCATCGCCGAGCCGGAAGCGTACGATCTCTACACGGAAGGGTTCATCCCGCCGCCGGCGAATCCGGACTCCGTGGAGATCTTCACCGGTCCGAACATCGTGCCGCCTCCGGCCCCCCAGACGCTACCCGATCACGTGCGCGGCGAGGTCTTGATCAAGCTGGGCGACAACATCTCCACCGACGAGATCCTCCCCGGCGGAAATGAAGTGCTCCCGCTGCGCTCGAACATCCCGGCGATCGCCGAGTACACGTTCGCCTATGTGGATGAGACGTTCCCGAAGCGCGCCAAGGAGAAAAAGGGCGGCCTCATCGTCGCGGGCGAGAATTACGGGCAAGGATCCAGCCGCGAGCACGCCGCCATCGCGCCCATGTATCTCGGGGTCCGGCTGGTCGTCGCCAAGTCGTACGCCCGCATCCACGAGGCGAATCTGGTTAACTTCGGCATCCCGCCGCTGCGCTTCGCGCGTCCCGCCGACTTCGACGCGATTCAAGCGGGAGAGGCGCTGGAGGTCGGGGGCATCCGGGAAGCGCTGGAGAAGGGACGTCCCGTTTTGATGCGCTCCAGCTCGCGTAACCAGGCGTTCGAACTCGTCCACGAGCTGTCGCGCCGGCAAGTGGAGATGCTCCTCGCGGGGGGCCTCACGCGTTTCTTGAAGAACAAACGGGTTTGACTCAAAGGTCATCATGAGACAACTTCCGCGGTTTGTCGGGAAGAATCTGAACCGCCAAAGCGCCGAATAGCCAGGAGAACTTAAGAAAGGCATATGACGGCGTTTTAACGGTTTACTTCAAAGCTGGCGGGGGACGACCAACGAGTCCCACGTGTCTTCCTCCATCAGCTCCAGGGCCAGGTTGAAGAACTGGATCGAGTCCTCGATCCTCAGAAAACCTCGAGCACGCAGTTCTCGGTCACGAACGGATTCTGCACCCTGACCGGCGCCTTGGGATCGTCCCGCCATTCTCCGTCGATGAGCAGGCGATATTGGTACCGCCCGGGAGCCAGCCGCAAGGTTCCGCGCCATTCGTCGTCGGACTTCATCTGAAGGCGGATTCCCTCCTTGCTCCAGTTGGTGAAATCGCCGGTGACCACGACGTCTTTCGCGCCCGGCGCGCAGACGACGAACGGGAAGTCCCGCCCCCCGGCCTGCTGGGAGGGAGCGGAGAAAGGCTTCTGGTTCATGAGGACCTCCTGAAGGGAATCTAGGGATCAAAGCCTGAAGTTCAAACCCGCGGTAAACTGGATCAAATCGAATTTCTCGTCTTCGAGCGCGTCGAAATCCGGCTCGAGAAACACGTATCGGATATCCGCGTTGAGCGACGTGGCGGTGCCCAGCCCGATTTCGGCGCCCACGCCCAGGTGAGCGGCGAAGGTAGAGGTCGTTTCGTCGTCATTGGCGCTGAGGGACCCCTTGTAATCCACGCGCGAGTAATACCACCCCACGCCCGCCGTCCCGTAGATTCCCACGAAGCCCAGCGGAGGAAGAGGATAGAGCAGCGCCGATACCTCCACGGGATAGAACGTGACGATCGCGTCGCCGTCGGCGAATCGGTCCTGGTGTGCCGAGATCGCGCCTTCGAGGGCGATCGCGGGGGACAGGTGGAGTCGGAGTTGAGCGCCTCCCAGCCACGTGCCGCGATCCGCGTCGCGCGCTTTCAGGAAACCGATGCGCGGACCCAGCGACCAGAAGGTGCCGCGATCTTGCTGCGCCTCATCGTCATCGATGTCCGTGAACCGCGGAGGAGCCGCAAGGCGCCATGAAGGATCCGCCTCCGGCGCCATCACGAATCCGCGGCTTAACGTGTACGAAGGAGAGATCGGATGAAGGAAGGCCTCCCCATCCACCGACCGAGCCCCTTCCTGAAAGGGCGCGGACAAGGTGAAAGCCATCAAGATCATGCCGTTCATATATGTCTCGCTTTCTGCGTGCGTGCTCGTGCTCGTTGAGACTGCCGCCCCCGGTCACTTAGGCACACCCTTCAATCAACGGTTCAAACCGTCATGGCGGGCTGAGCCAGCCCGCGCGCGATGAGCTGCTGCGCCACCTGCGGCGGGCAGATCACCGCCGAAAGCGCGGGTCGCAGCCCCTGGGCATGGGTCAGCTCCGCGACCCCCGGGAAGGCGGGGTTGTATCCCAACGGTGACGCGAAGGCGCCGGGGACCTGCGAGGCGACGTTCTGATATCCGAACAGGTTGGACGCCCACGGCGAAAACGGCGTGAACGCGGACGTCGTCAGCGCCGCGGACGGAATCTGAGAGAGCTGAGGAACGAAGCTCCCGATGAACGGAACGTGGGGGTTCGTTCCGACCTGGGAGATGTCCTGGAGCCACACCGGCCTTCCGAACAGCTCGGCGGCAGGATAAACCATACTCGACCTCCTCCATAGATAGAGAAATCGCGTATCGATCCCATCCGGAGGGCGGCCGCCTCTCCGGCACGAGCATTCCATCCGGTTTTTCGGCGGCGCCCGATTCCGTCAGCGTCGAGCGATTCCCGTCGGCGCGATCGGGCCTTTGGGCGATGCGGCTATCTTTTGGAATCGCTCATCCATAAGCGGGACGGCTGGCGCCGGCGATCCGCTTTTCACGGGCCCCGCGTGCGAATACCCCAGGTCCAGATAAAGCTCGTCCAGGATCGCCAGGATCTCGTCGATTCTTTCCTGGCGGTCCTGCGTCCGCGCGTCGACCTTCTTCGTTTCCGCCATGACTCCTCCTCGATGCAGAAACATTCATCGTTCTTTGAAAGCGGAAATTCTCCCCAGCGGGCTTCGTGGTGCGGGTCGTAGCGGTCCGTCGCGGGCGGTCAGCGGGAGGATGATTTCACGGCCGGCCCAAACGTCGCGCCGGACGCGTTGCCGTGGTGAGCCTCAGGATTCGATTCCTCGGCTCCCCACAGGCATGGCGGACCATTTCCATTTTCGGCGTGTTTCCACGGCTCAAAATTTCACAACCTCTTGGGATCAGGAGGGATCGAGCGTCTCCACAAATTTTCACCGCGCGGTGGAGGGGGATGACGGAGGCCCCGCCCATCCTTGCTTCCCGCATACGATGTACGTCCAACACGCGTCGAAGGCTTCCTTCCCTTCGAAGACGATCTGAAGCGCCTGTCGGAGGATGCGCAACCGATCACGCACCGCCGCTTCCGCCGGCGGACGGCCGTCCACTTTCGCCACGCCGCCGATCCAACCCAGCACGCCTTCGTGGTAGACGGCCAGAAAGTCATACCACTCGTCCACGCGCGCCTCGATGGTGCGCGTCGAGATGTCCTCGACGCGCAGCCCCGCCCGTGCCATGGCCTTCAAGTAGTGATCGAGGGGGCGAACCGGAAGAAAGATCTTCCGGCGGTACGCGTCGTACGCCGCCATGCGCATCAGGTCCCGCAGCGTCTGCCGGTACGCGGCGAAGCGTTCGTCCCGCCGCACGATTTCCACGGATGCGCAATGGATGGCGTCCACGGTCTCGTCGATGATCCATTCTTCGGGATGAGCGGCCGGATTGCGGATGTTCCCCGATTGAACGAAGACGCGCCCGCCGGGCCGCAGCGTCCGCGACCACGAGGCCAGCGTATCGACCAGGTCGTAATAAAGGTGGACGGCGTTGGTGGAGACGATGGCGTCCGCCCCGCGCCGGACGAGCGCGGGGCCCAGGACTTCATCGAGCCATTCCAGCCGGCGGCGGTCCGGCAGATACCGGATCTGCCGGAAGGCGACGCGGCCGTCGTCCCGGAATTTGTCCAGCGCGCGCCGCAGGAACTTGGGCGAGGCGTCCACGATCACGAGGCCGGCGCGAAGATCCGCGCGGCGCCGCAGCAGGCGGTCGACGAAGATCCCCGTCCCTCCGGAGTAGTCGATGACGAGATCGCCGTCCCGCAGGAAGCGATCGAGTTGGTCGAGCGTGAGTTCGAGGTTCCGGTACCAGCCGTGGTTCTCGACGGTGTCGTACTTGAGCGCCAGGTCCTCGACCGGCCGATGGGTCCAGTCGTCCTCGGGCATGCGGGCGAAGCCCTCGGGCCATTCGAACCGCACCTTATCCCTCCGTCAAGCTTCGCGAGGAGCGTGTCGAGATATTCCCAGCGCGGCGAAGCCGCAACCCAATGTTTTCCTGCGCTGGTTTTCGCCGAGCTGGGAGTCCGTAGTCCATAGTCCAGAGTCCGAAGTCGGCCCCTCGGTTTCCGGCGACTCTGGACCGTGGACTATGGACTGTAGACTTCGCGGGATCTTTCCCCATCTTGCGGACGACAAAAATCTTCGCAAAAAAACAAGAAACCCATCGTTGGTAGAATAGGGATGTCGAGATGGAGGGGATCGTGGAGATAGGGAGCATCTCCATATCTCAACCATCGCGACATTCTCTTAGCGCACCCTCCGCTTCCGGTTTCGAAGATAATCGACGAAGAGCGTGTCCCCCAGCCGCGAGGCGGAGCTGAAGTAGGCCCGGCCGCGGTTGATGCGCGTCAGGCGGTTGACGAAATCGACGAGCGTGGGATCGTCGGTCAGCATGAACGTCGTGATCACGATCCCGCCGCGGCGGCAGCGGGCCGCCTCGTCCAGCGTGAGACTCACGATTTTCGGATCCAGCCCGAACGGGTTCTTGTACAGGCGGCCGTTCTCGGTGATCGCGCTCGCCTTGCCGTCGGTCACCATGAAGATCTGCTTGTTGGGATGCTTCTTCCGCCGCAGGACCCGTTGCGCGAGCTGAAGTCCCGCGCGGGTGTTCGTATGGAAAGGTCCGGCGCCGATATACGGAAGCTCCCGGACGGGAACCTCCATCGCGTCGTCCCCGAACAGGATCACGTCCAGCGAATCCTTGGGATAGCTCGATTGAATCAGCTCCGCCAGCGCGAGCGCCACCTTCTTGGCGGGCGTGATCCGGTCCTCGCCGTACAGCACCATGGAATGACTGACGTCCACGAGCAGCGCCGTCGCGCACATCGTCGTGTGCTCGGTTTCGCTGATCTCAAAGTCCCGTTCGGCCAGCGCCAGCTCCGCGCCCGTGCGGCGCAGGGCGTTATGCATGGTCCGTTCCCAATCCAGGTCGGACAGTTCGTCGCCGAACTCGTAGGGTCGCGTTTCCGGGAGGCGTTCCCCGCCTTCGCCCCCGTGGGGCGTGCGATGCTCGCCGAACGCCCCTTTCTTCAGGCTGGTGAAGATCTGGTTGAGCGCTTCGCGCCGCACGAACCGCTCGCCGCGGACGGTCAGCTTGGACGCGCCGCCCTCCCGCGTGATGATCTGCGCCTCTTCGAGCGAGCGGCGGAACTGCTCGAGGTCGACGTTCTTATCGATGTAGCCGAGCTCCTGGAGCCGCCTCATCACCCGCAGCGCTTCGTCGACGTCCCCGTTCTGCTGGAGCAGGAGGTGGTGAAAGAGCGCCAGAAGCGACGCGAACTGACGCAGCTTCCGGAGGAGATCCTCGTCCCATTTCTCGTAGCGGAAGCCAACCATCACAAAATCCGATGTCAGATTTCCGAAGTCCGATGTCCAACGTCAAGGAGATATGGAGATAAGAGGAGATCGGAAGATGGGAAAGCAGGACTCCTCAAAAATATCTCCACATCTCCCCTATCACCCGATCTCCAAAAAAAATCGCCGGTGCTCCCGATTTCAGATCCGCCCTTCTTATCTCCCCATCTCCAAACATCTCCTCATCTCCTAAAAATCTTCTCCGTGCCCTCGACTCTGGACCATGGACTTACGTCTCCATCGATTCAAACATCTGCTTGAGCATGTCCCGATAACTCACCTTGGCGCCCAGCTCCTCGCGCGCGACGAGGGACAACTGGTGCATCCCCTCCAGGACGAACTCCATCGCCAGCGCCGTCTCCGCCTCGCCCGTGGGCTGGAGCGCCCCCGCCGCCAGCTCGCGAAGCCCCTGGACGCGGTCGAGCGCCTGGGCGTACTCGGGCGACGGCATCGTGTCGGTCAGCTCCACTCGATTCCCCTGAGCGAACCAGTCGAGCACGCTCTTGTAGATCGTCTCTTCCGGCGCCGGGTCCTTGGATCCTCGGCCGGCGGGTTCGCGCGACGCGGAAGTGCGCCGCGGCTTTTCCGGCTTCGCTTTGGCGTTCGGAAAATATTTCAGGAAGACCTCCCGGACGGCGTCCGCCAGCACGCGCTTTCCGACCGCGACCATGCCCTGCTGCTCGCCCTCGTAGACGAGCTCGATCTTGCCGGTGACGCCGGGGAGCGCGGCGTAGAGATCGCACACGCGCGGGATCGCCTTCTCCTCCCCCCGCAGGAGCCCGCGCTGCTCGGCGTTGGAAATCACGCTCTCCAGCGCGGCGATGGAAAGGCGCGCCGAGACGCCGCTCGACTGATCGACGAACTCGCTCCGCCGCGCGGCGAACGCGACGCTCTCCACCAGCTCGCGCACCAATCGCGGAAGGCGGACCGGCGGCGCTCCCGTTCGGGCCGCCCACGCTTCCTGCGCGGTGATCGCCATGGCGTCCTCGAGCGTTTCGGGATAGTGCGTGAGGATCTGCGAATCGATGCGGTCCCGCAGCGGCGTGATGATCGTGCCGCGGTTCGTGTAGTCCTCGGGATTGGCCGAGTACACGATGCACACGTCCAGCGGAAGCCGCACGGGAAAGCCGCGGATCTGGACGTCGCGTTCCTCCATGATGTTGAGCAAGCCTACCTGGATGCGGGTCTGAAGGTCGGGCAGTTCGTTGATGGCGAAGATGCCGCGGTTCGTGCGCGGGATGATGCCGAAATGGATCACTTCCTCGTCGGACAGGGAACGGCGCTCGTTGGCGGCTTTGATGGGATCGATATCGCCGATGAGATCCGCCATGGTCACGTCCGGCGTGGCCAGTTTTTCGCGGTAGCGTTTCTCGCGGCCGATCCACGACACGGGCAGGCGGTCGCCCATCTCTTCGGCCAGGCGGCGGCAGCGCTTGCAGATGGGCGCGAAGGGGTCGTCGTTGATCTCGCACCCATCCACGACGGGCAGCCATTCGTCCAGAAGCGCGGTCAGACCGCGCAGGATCCGGCTCTTGGCTTGTCCGCGGAGGCCGAGAAGGATGAAATCGTGGCGGGCGAGCACGGCGTTGCGCAGGGCGGGCAGGACCGTCTTGTCGTAGCCGACGATCCCCGGAAAAAGCGTCTCCCCGGCCTTGAGCTTGCGGATGAGGTTGCGCCGCATCTCCTCCTTGACGGGTATGGCTTCCCCCCCGGAATCTTTCAACGCTCCCACGGTCCGCGGTGGCGCCATCACCTTGTTCATCGTGAAGTCTCCATATCGCATATAGCGCCGAGCGGGCGCCGAAGGCAAGCAGAATCCCGTGGGCGCGCAGCGCGTTCCTTATTATTCTGGCTTCTGGCTTCTGGCTTCTGCCTCCTGGCTTCTTCATCATCATGCAGACCACCACCCGTTCCGCTCTGGCGGTTCTCCCTCCCCGCGAGACGTGGGAGCCGATCCAGGCCATCCGCCGCGTTCACGATCGCAAGATCGGACGGTGGATGCCGCACATCAATCTACTTTACCCCTTCATTCCCGCGGAACGATTCGACGAAGCCGCTCCCCGATTGGCCGAAGCCTGCGCGAAGGTCGCGCCGTTCGAGACGACGCTGGTGGAATTCCGCCGTTTCGCCCACTCATCCGGGTCGGCGACGACGTGGCTGGCGCCCGAACCGAAGCCGGCGTTCGTCGCATTGCAGGCGATCCTGGAAGCCTGCTTCCCCTTCTGTAGCGACATTTCGTCCCGGCAGCCGTCGGGATACATCCCTCATTTGAGCGTCGGGCAGGCGGCGTCGACCGAGGAGGCGAGGCGGATCACGGCCTCGCTTCAGCGCGCCTGGGAACCGTTGCGTTTCCGGGTGGACGCCGTCGCGCTGCTGCGGCGGGGACCGGCGACGCCGTTCGAAGTGGATCGATGGATTCGATTGGGCTCTTGATCGTCACGCCTCCGGGGGTTATCTTCGTTCTTACGAATGAGCCGGCGATTCGTCCTCATCCTGACAGGACTCTACTTTCTGCAAGCCACGTGGCTGCTTCACGGGAGCATGGACCTCCTGTTCCCGCGCGTCCGCGAGGTGATCGCCGGTCCCGACTCCTGCTGCGCCGGCGCCTGCGGATGTCCCGAGGAAGTCGCGCGGCGCAAGGGGTGCTGCTGCTTTCCGTCGCCCGAGCATGAGGCGTCCGAGCCCGCCCGCCGGCCGGTGAGCTCGATCGAAGAGGCTCGCTGCCGGGGCCTCGAGACGACCATGAGCCAGACGTCGGCGCATCCCGCCATCGCGGGTTTCGTTCGACCCGCGCGATACGTTCCCGAAACGCGCGAGAACACGTTGGATTTCATCCTTCCCAACTTCTGGGGACCTTCCAGCCCGCCCGACAAAGTACCCATCGCGTAATCCTTGAGCCCGCCGAAATAGTGTCTTCCGCTCGGCGGGCTCAATCCTCCGAAGCCCCACCCATTTTCCCGATAGATCCTAAATGGGCAGGGCGATGGAGGGTTCCGCGACCGTTTCTCACTCAATTTCACGGTTCGAGGATGCGCGATGATTCTCTCTGCGCTTGCTCTTTATCTTCTTTCGTGCCCGGCGGTTTCGAACGATCCTCCATTCTCGTCCGTCCGCAAGGACCACGGGCCCGGCACGTCCGGTGGAGGATTGCTCACCCAATCCGGCGCAGTGCTCAAGCTGGGCGCGGTCAGTCTGAGTGTGCGACTGGATTACACGCTGTTTGAGCGGCTCTCCGAAACGCAGATCCGGGACCGGACGTTCAAGGTGAGCGGCGATCATGTTCATTTTGATGCGGCGCGCTGGACGCTGCTGGAATCCATCGACGTCGCGGTCGGCGTCGCGGAGGATCTTCAATTGGGGTTCGCCTTCGGTTATTACCGCGCCAACGACCTGCGGGAAGGCCACCTGCATGGAGATGGATCGTACGGGTTTCACGATTTCGCCGACGTCTCGGGAATGACGGATCAATGGATCAATGCGAAATGGCGGGCGCTCAAGGGCCCCGAAGGGAGCTTCGCGCTCTTCGCGGGCGTCAAGCTCCCCTTCGGCGACGACGACGAGGTCGGGGAGGACGGCACGCGCAACGAACCGCTCGAGCCGTCGCTCCAGCCCGGCAGCGGCGCGTTCGATGTGGCGCTGGGGACGGCCTATTCGCGCTGGCTCAGCGAGAATGTCACGCTCGACACCAGCGTTTCGTACACGTATCGGACCGAGGAAGACCACTTCAAGATCGGCGACCTTGTCCTGTTCGGAATCGCGGTCGCGCATCGCTTTACCGAAAACGTGCGGACGTTTCCTCAGCCGAGCGTCTTTCTGGAGGCGAACGTGCGCCATTTGTTCCGAAATGAGGAGGACGGCGAGCGGGTGCGGAATTCCGGAGGGACCGCGTTGTTTCTTTCTCCCGGCTTCCGATTCGGCTTTTCCGAGCGCGCCTCCCTTACGCTTTCGGTTCAAATCCCGGTCGTGCAGGCGCTTCACGATAAACAGCAGGAGACGCTGCTCAAGGTGGCGATGGGGGTGACGGTGTCGCTATAGGAGATATGGAGATGCGGGGAGATCAGGGGATAGGATCGATATGATGTTTTACTTCCCATCTCCACATCTCCAAGGAGATGGGGAGATGCAGCGAGATCAGGAGATAGGACGGATGTCGAATTTCTTATCTCCACATCTACATGTATCTCCTTATCTCCAAGGAGATGGGGAGATAAAGAAGGAGAAAAACATATGAAACTGCTGATGATCTTGGCGTTGAGTTTCTGGGGCGCCGTCGCTGCTTCTTGCGCCGGTGAGCCGGATCCCAGACCGATGGCGGAGGATCCCGTATGTCTCGTGAACCGCGACCTCGGCTGCTTGCGGGTCCGGGTGGATGAGGACACCCCTCGCGCGACGTACAAAGGCAAAACCTACTATTTCTGCACCCGGATGTGCAAAGCGGAGTTCGAGCGGGATCCGGAGAAGTATGTTGGCCATGAAACGGGAAAATGACCTTCGGGTCGGCATCGCCCGACTGAAAGCGCGTTTGAGCCATTACCTGAAAAGCGCGCGGCAAGGACGCGCGGTCACGGTCTTTGACCGGGACCGTTCCGTGGCGCGGATATTGCCTTATCCTCTCGGACCGACGGAATTATCGATTCGAAAAGCAACGCGGAAGCCGGCGGACGTGAAGCTTCCTCCCCCACTCAGAGGAAAGGTCGACAGCCTCCAAGCCCTCCTGGAAGAAAGGCAGGTCGAGCGTTGATCGGATACATGGATTTTTCCGTGATCCTGCGTCTGGTGCTCGTTTTCCGGGACGTCGAAGCTTCTTCGCTGACCATGGCTACCCACGACCGCTCCCTCGGTCAAGCCGCCCGCGCCCTTGGATTTACCGTTGTGGGAACGTGAGAGTCAATAGCCCGCATGAGGCGGATACGAGGCTGATTTCATCCGACGTACGCCGGGATTATTTTCTCCGTACCACATTACCCACACGGACGTTCACCGACCTCCTTCAACGCCGCATCAACACGCTCCCCGGCGATGTGGAAACCATGGTTCTCCATGGTCCGGAAAACTGGCTCCAGCAGCATGATGTGGCCGCCTTGCTTGAGAAGCACCAGTAAATTCACCGTGCTCAGGCATGGGATGGATACTCGCTTTGCAACCCGCCCCGGCTTCATCATTCGCATCAGAAGGAACGATCGAAAAACCCCGCTTTGACGCAAATTCGGTGAAGTCGTAGTAGGACATGCCCAAGCGACTCGCCACGTCACGCATCGAGAGCTCACCACGCCGCCACCGTTCGAGCAGATATCGCGTGGCTTCTTCCTGCTGCTCGCGGTTCAGGATCGCGAGCGGAAGATCAGGAATAAGCGGGAAATCGTGAAAATTTTTATCTGACCGGCAGGTCGTTGAGCTCGAAATAGATGCGCCGCTCGACGCACATCCGGTGCACGAAAACCGTGAGCGCTTCCACCGCCGTGTCGTCGGCCCGCAGGACGCCCCGCTGATCCGCCACCGTCAACATCGGCGACGCGATCAGTTCGAGGGCCGGCCCATCGAGCCGATCCGCGAGCGAGCAGTCCCGAACGCCGAATCGTCGCAGCGTCGCCGTCACCTGCACCGGCATGTCACGCAGTTCCTCCGCGTCCCCCCGCTTCGGCTTGAGGCGCACGGCGTATGTAGGGCTTCCCCATAGCTCCCTGGATTTCGAGGCTTCGACCTGGAAATGCTCGTCGGAAGCCGACACCCCTTCCTCCACGAATTTCGACAGATGGATGCGGGATGATTCCACGGGGATCAGCGCCGTCACGAATCCGCGCAAGCGCGCGATCCTTGTCGCCTTCGGCGAGAGCCGTCCCAACGCCACCATCGGGCGGCGGAAGGTCCGGCTTTGGGATAATCCGCTTGTCCGGATCCACTCATCGAGCTGCGCTTCGAACTCGGGTTGCGCCGCGGACACCGGAATGCCCTGATCGTCGACCGCCTCCACGAGCGTGGCCCGCGGGCGCACGTCCACGGCGTCGATCCCGTGATCCCACACCGCGTGGACCGTGACGACGACGCCGCGTCGCGCCGGTCCCGAAAAATCGACGAACGCGTGTTCGCCCGACGTGTCCGCGAAGACCAGAAAATGGCGATATTGCGTGGCGCCCGCCATGTCGAATGGGCCCGGCCAAAGCTGGAGGACGCCCTTCCCCGCTCCCTGTCCCGGATACATCTTGATGCGCGCGCACAGGCCGCGCACCGCCTCCAGCGGGGGGACGTTCTCCAGTTGCAGATCCAAAACCTCTTCGCTCGGCTGGCGCAAGAACCATCCCGGATCGATGTTCAATTCCGTGACCTTCTTTATCTCTTCCAGCGCGTCGACCGGTCTTGTCCGTTCAAGATCGACGGTAACCCGCCGGAGCCGGCCGTATCGCGCTCCGAGCTTTTCTCGAGCCTCGAGTTCGTCGCGCAGGACGCGAACGTAGAAAGCCGCGGATTCGGGCAGCGCGTCCAGTGCCTCCTCGATCGAGGCGCGCTTCGCCGGAGGGAGATCCAGAAGCGCGTCGATCGCGTGGAACGCCGATCTTGAATCGGCCCGAGCGAGGTCCTCGACGTGCTTATGAATTTCCTGCCCCGCCGGCCACGCGACGGCCACAACCATCAGAAAGGCCGCGCGAATCATGGCTCAATCCACTCGAATACCGGAAAAGTCGAACGGGATCTCCACTTCCTCGACGTCTGATGCACCGAGGACGTCCAGCCCGGCGATCTCGAAATCGCCCGGAATGGGCGCGCTCAGCACGAAGTGCATATTGGTCATCACGCGGGTCCCGTCCAACGTGAAGCCGGCGATCCCGTGGCTGTCCACTTTCGTGCGGATCGACCTGCCCTTCTTGTCCCGCAGGACAAAATCATGCGGAAGCGCGTCGGCGCGGTCTTCGCGGGGTCGCGTGACCTCCACTTGCATATGCGCGGAAGACGTCGATCGCTGGAACGCGCGGAGCCGCACCTGACCTTTCCCACCGGCGAACGGAATCGTCCGATTCAGCGATTCGGGAGGATTCTCGATGGACGCCAGCTTTTCGAACTCGATGACGAAGCTCAGCACGACCCTTCCCCGCGCCGTCACGAGCGCGCGGGACGACGCGGAGGGAGCGGTCGCCACGGAATAATGCAGCGTTTGACACAGGGTTCCTTCTTCGCCGGGATTCGCTTCCGCCCGATCTCCGCCGAGATCCACTCCATCGTCCGTCGTCAGCGACCGGAACGACCATTCGATCTTCGGTGATTCCGTGCCGCGGATCCGGGCCACGAGGGCGCGAATCTCGAACTGTCCGCTCTCCGTCCCTGCCGTATGCGTTTTCCGGAAATGGATCCGCTCGATCCTGAAGAGGAACTGATCGCAGATCGCGATCGGGCGCGCGCGATATGAGCCCGCAACGATGGCAACGCAGCTATCGCCGATCGTGTAATCAAGTTTCCCGTGCGTCCGGCAGATTTCGTCGATCGCCTTCCAATGAGAGACGTCGCGAAGATCGAGGCGGACGCGGTCATGCGGAAGGTCGGGGAAGCGGATGTCCTGGCCGCACTGCCGCTTCAAGTTCTCCAGATGCTCTCGCAGGAGGCGCTCCCCGGTCAACGTGACGAGGGCGGGCCGTCCCATGACCGCCGCGGCGCGCCGATCGCGCTCGATCCGGCGGATGATGTGTTCCACCTTGAGTTTCGTTTCGCCGGTGAGCCGCGGCTGTTCGGCCTTCAGGGTCGGCAGGGCGTCGGCGCCGAGCTTGACGAGTGCCCTGGCCGCGTCGTCGGCGGTTCCGATGTCAGGCGAATCGAGCTGGCGGATCAGGCGGCGCGCTTGCTCCGGAACGCCATCCTGGGTCGCGAGCACCCCGACAAGGAAAAAGAGTGCGCCTTTCATGGGACGAGCGCCGGCGAGGCGCGAGCGTTACAAAAGTCGGACGAGAATCGCGTCGGGGCCCTGCCCGACCGCGTCGGTCCATGTCTCCCGCAGGCGATGAAGCATCTGGAGCGTGTCCGTGTCGCCGCCCGCTTTCTTGATCGCTTCCGGGAGGCGATCGAGGAACGATTTCATTTCGCCGTTCATCCAGTAGCTGAAGTTGGGCGACACGACGTCATCGGCGAAGAGGACGAAAGGAAGGCGGCGGGTGGAGAGGCTTTCGGCGAACGCGTCGCCCAGCACGGGACGCCAATGGCCGCCGATATCGGCCAGGGTGGCGAAGGTGGTGGGACCGAACGCGTCGTCGCCGATATGCGAGCAGAGCACTTCGATGACGCCGTGCAACACCAGCGCGTGAAGCCGGTCGAGCGGGTGGTCGGGACGAGGGCCTTCCACGAGCGTGCGAAGCGCGGCTTCGGCCCCTTCGGGATCGAACGTCGTCAATCCCGATCGGGCGCGTTCGAGGGCGTTTTCATTGAGGAGGCGCTCGACGAGCTGCGAAGGGTCCCCGTAGTTGGCCTTCGAGGACTTCACGGCGAAGAGCATCGCCTCCAGACGTTCCAATCGACCGGCATAAACGTGAAGCGTGGCCACGCTGGAATTATAACCGTCGCTCGCGGAAATTTCTCCGCTTATAGGCGTGATCGGCGTGAATTTTCATCCCATTGAGGAAGGGTTCGCTGGGGCTGGAAGGACCGGGCCGCCGGCCGGAGCTTGTTCGTCAGGGCTCCTTGAAAGGTGGCGAAGCGGGGAATGTCGTGCGTCCGCCGTGCGCGCCGGTTGACGCGGTTGAGGGGAAGCCTATAATCTGCACTGGAAGTTCACTCCCCGGTAGCTCAATGGTAGAGCGAGCGGCTGTGGACGGCGTGGCCCGAAGCCCACGCGAGGAGCAGCTTCCGCGGGAAACCGCGGTTGAAAAATCGGGTGAATTCAGGGAAGCCTAAGTCCGGCCGGCTCCGGGTGTGGAGCGGCGGGAGAGGGTAATCCTGAGCGAAGCCCGTCGAAGCCCGGCTCGAGGGATGGAAGCGGGTTGGAAATCCCGAAGGGGCGGAGTGGAGGCGGGAACGTGCAGAGACTAGGCCGAAAGGCCGTACTCCGCGTTTTCCTCGTGAAGGGAGGAACGCGGGGGAAGCGCCCGACACCCTGCTGTGATACCGCGGCGGCGCGGATGCGCGGGGTGAAGAGATAGTCCGAGCCCGGCCGAAAGGTCGGGGCGCTCGTAACCGCAAGGTTCCAGGTTCGAGTCCTGGCCGGGGAGCTTTTGTGACCCATCACAAACCGCCGTAGAGAGCCGCGTAGGGCCTCCAAAGGCCGGTTTCAAGGCCCACCCTAAAGCGCGAGGACCCCAGGCGTTACGCACGAACTCGGGGAATCCGCCCCATTCCCGGCTGACTAGCCTCTCGGCCGCCGCTAGAAGCCGCATCCGCGCTCTACCTGGCCAATATTGCCTCTCAAACTCTCGGATTCGGGGACAGAAGCGCAGCGGCAATTCTCCAAATCGCAGATCTGCTGGCGGTTTACCGCCAGCTATCCAAGCTCAACGGCTTGGCACCCACAAGCGTTGGGCTATGGTGAAGGCGAATCAGGGGACGGCGGCAGCCCAGTAGATCCCGATCCTGCGGGTTGCGCTTCGGGCGTCGAAGGAACCGTAGGGATCGGAATTCCCAACTTTTCGCATTCCTCCCGCGTGACGAATTTGGCACTGATAATCGCAGGTTTGGTTGTCACGCGGATGCCGGGAGCATATGTATTCATGATCCACGGCATGATGAACTTCCGAAACTCCACGCAGAATCCGTAAAGGAGATCGAAGTCGAAGGACATTCCAACAGCGCCAAGGCAGACCTTGCTGACCCAATCGCCCTTGATCTTGTCGTAGACGCAGGACGTGTAGTGGGTTTTCCCAACCTGCGCCCCAGAGAGGACATTAAGACACCCCAAAGGTACAGTCGGATCAACCCATGACAGGGAGCCCCAAACTGGGAAGGGGTCTACGGGGTTCTTAGATAGTTCCTTCCGAAGATGCTGGATGTAGTGGCGGTAATCTTTGGCCAGATCCGTGCCTTTGAGGAACGCAACAAGCTCCGGCGCTTTCTTGGAAAGGCCCGGGGTCGCTTGGGCGATTTCCCTGATCCGATGAATCGTGTCTACGATGGTCCAGCAACGCCACAGGGCAGGGACAATCGCGCTGGGGTCTTCCTTGATCTTCACGCACGTTGTGTACAGGTCTGCGTAGGCGTAATCCAGAATCTCAAACGAGTAGTGCAGGCCGTCCAAGCACTTGACGATCCTGATATCCGTAGCTGCGTGCATGGCAACATTCTACAGCCTTAACTTTGAATGGACTCGAAAAACCCATCAAAGTGCTCCACGTTGGCCATACGCGTGAACGTGCTTCACCGGCGACACTTTCCCCCGAACCTGACCTCCTCGCGTACGTCGATCAGAGCGCATTCCCTGCAGAGCGTCTTTGACATCGCGCCCACCTTCCGCGCCGCAGCGTCGAGGTCGCTCGCCATCGCGTTCAGCGCCGAAGCCAGGTCCGACGCATCGTCCGCCATGCCGCTAAGAGTGAACGTGAGGACGCGGAACTGGTCCGCGTAGTTGGTGAGGAACGTATCGACGTCAATATCGTGCTTCGCAGAGGGCATCGAGTCCCCGCGCAACTGCTTCCAGCTCGCCCGCCGAGGCGTGGAGCACCTTCGGCTCGACCGCGGCGCCGGGGTCGTGCGCCAGTCCGCGAAGCGCGAAGGCGATCACGCGCAGCCGATCGGCTTCTCTCGCCAGGAGCGTGTCCACGTCGGTTTCGATGTCCATGCGCCACATGTCGGCAACGAGGAGCGGGGAGAGCAAGGGAATCAGGCGCCTGTCTCGGATCACGGACGTTCATTCACTCGGAGGGCTGATCGGCTGGAATTCATTCTTGGGAAAAGGGAGGTGGAGTTGGGGGTCCTTCACATTCAACTCGGGCTCAGAAGTGAACCCGTGTAGCGACACACCGAGCAGGCGCACCGGGCGGTGGCCGGCTTCGGTGCGATCAAGTAGCGCGACGGTGTCAAGAGTCGGGTCAACTGAGCCATTCATGTGCGGGTCAAGCTGAGCCACTTCTCCGTTGAGTTTTTGGTCCGTCCTCCTGGTTCTTAAAGCGAAGCGAATATCGTCATCGTCTGTTTTCCG
>JACQVR010000012.1 GCA_016209705.1 Planctomycetota bacterium | reverse complement strand
TTGTCTCTGTTTAGCGGGTAGATACTAAAACCAAGCGTGCCTGCTGGGAGGCGCAGAACCGTATGCCCAGAACTGTTTTTCTGTCGCCTTTGCCCCCAAGGGGCTATGTAGGTGCGGGGAGTTGCAAGAGATGACAGGCCAGGCGATCGCGCTGATCGGAGGTCGCACGAAGAACTTGGCTGAGGTACTGGAAGACAGCCACACCTCGCTGGGCGCAGGTCGCGGCGATGCTCGCGAGGCGTTCCTGAGCTTCGGCTCCCGAAGGCTCCCTGTTTCCTCCGAATACCTTCCGGTTGACGACGGCGGGCCGGATCGCATGATCCGCCGGCCAACTGGTCGCTTCGATCCCTGGATGCCTCAGGAACAAGAAGAGGTCGTTGCGATGCGACCACAGGTGCTTGGCAAATCTGAAATTGGCCGTGTTTTGGAATCGACCGCCCAACCAGTATTCCAGCCGAGACTGAAGCTGTCCAATCGCCACCGCCAAGCCGTGCGGAGAAATCGTTTTGGCATCCCGGCGGTCCCGAAGGACAAAACTCTTCTGCAGAATCTCCAGCACCGCCCGGGGAAATCGAACCGCTCCACGAGTGCCCGTCTGGATCAAAAGTTTGGCGCGGCGGATCAGATGCTGAAGGCACTGCTGATGATGGGCTTTCGTGAAACGGTCGTAAGGACCCCATCCATCGTGAATCATGTCCCCGCTGTAATCGGCCCCCAAAATCTCGGTGGGAACGTCGTAGCCACGGCTGGGGCGGATCACAAACAAGCTCACCGTCTTTTCCACGAAGACCCACATCCACTGAAGCAGACCGCGAACCTTCCATCCGGTCTCGTCGGGATAAACCGCTCGGCTTTGTCGCATCACCTGCTTGATGCCTTGATAGGCAGCATCGACACGCTGTCCGGTTCGAAGCACGATGTGACTGGCGCCACCCCGGGTCAGAGAAATCTGAAAAAAATCGGACAGAACGGTCTGGATATCTCCATACGAAACGCCCAGTTTGTCCTTCAACAGCGCTGTCATAGCTTGGGCATCGGGACCTATCTGCGATGCCGCCGCTCCCAAGGCGTCCGAAGTCTGAAGCGGATGCCGTCCCTGCACCTGCCGCCCGCAGCGACGGCAACGTCCCAGCGCGATGTCGAAACGCCGGTAGATAGGTCTTCGGGGGATCTCGGTCTGGTACTGATGAGCCGTCTCCAGAAATTCCGGCTCGCCTCCACATTCGCAGAACTCCGGCAGTGCTACGGGAATGATCTCGTCGATCGTCGGGGGCGGCTGGCGATGGGCTTTGATGCCATAGTGCTCGCCGGGCTTGCGTCCCGGTCGCTTGGGATCGGTTTGGGGAGGCCCTTTGGAGAAGGGGGCCGCTTGGCGCTTCTGGGCACGAAGAGCTTCTTCCAGCTTCTTCTGCAGATCGGCGACGAGCCGTTCCAGTTCCGCTACCCGCTGCTTCAGCGCAGTGTTTTCGCGGCGCAGAGCTTCCAGCTCCACTTCGTGCCCGCATCCCCTCTCCATCCAAAAAATGTATCGGCAGAAAACCTCTCCTTCAGGGAATTCTTTTTGACCTTGATCGGTCCTTGGGCGCTAAACAGTTACAAGGTCTTTTCATTGTCGAGGACGGCGTCATCCGCCGCCAGCCGGATTTGGAGATTAACCTTGCCACCTGGAGCCAATGGCCCACTGAGGAAGATGGACTTGACCGGACCGTCGTTTCCCAAATCTACGAGATGAGAGTAGGCACCGCGCAAGAAGAAACGGCTCTGTACTGCATCCGAGTCAACGGTTACGATCCGCGCGACTTCGACGGCATTGGTAATGGTGGGAGCCATGCCGCCGATAGCGTAGAGATGCCCGTTGTAAGCTACTGAAGAGTGACGCCAGCGCGAGGACACAAACGGACTCGTGTACGTCCACTCCCTCAAGGTTCCGTCCGCATTAATCCGCGAGTATTCAACGGTGTTGACGACACCCGTTACCATGTCGTACCTGCCGAGCGCGTATAGATAGCCGTTGTGCACCGCTGAAGCATGGTCTGAGTGCGCAACTGTAAGCGGACTCGTGGAGGCCCAAGGCCCCAAATAATGGGCAATGCGTGTTTCATCACTCACCTTTCATCCGAATCCCATGCGTTCCCTGCGACCACTTCGGCGATCCGATATCCCTTTGCTCGGTCATCTTGAACGATCCGCGCCATGGCGACCGCGTCCTTAAAAACTATCCCTTGGGGTCCCGGCCGGTACAAAAGCGTCCGGCCGGGTGTCAAAATCATGAGAATCAAAGTTTGATCCCGAGACTCATAGGGCAGCCAATTCAGCGGTCGCGGCATCTGGCCACGAGCGGATTGGATGACCTTGTAGAACGCCCGCGCGTCCTCCTCGTTTCCGGAAGCGATGCACTTCGTGGCAATGGACCACTCCCATCTTCGCGCGAAATGCTCGAACGAGCGGATCGCGTACCAGTCGTGCCACAAGACGGGCTCGCCACGAGCCCAGGAGCGACGCATCTTGAGATCGAGTCGGATCCACTTGGCGCCGACCATCGATTGGGCGAGAGAAATGGCATACCTTTGCGCGTCGGGATCGGGCGCGGAGGCGCCAACACTGATCAAGTTTGTGTGCCGGCAGCCTTCATTCGGAAGGTGATACAGAAAGCACAGGCTCTCCGTGAATTCGTCGCCCTGAATCCGCTCCGCGATTTCGGCCAGCGTCTTTTCATCGAAGACGTTCAGGCCGCTCAACTCGTCCAATCCCTCCTGAATGAAAAGCGCATTTCTCACATCGCCGCGGAAAAAAAATTTGAGCCGGCCTTCACGTGAACTTAACAATGTCCTCATACGCTCTTCACGTGCCCAAAGCACCATGCGCGCGCCGGGGACGCTTGGAAGCCCCGCCTGTCCGTCCCGTTTCGGGATCACGGGATGAACAGACGGGGCGGCGCCCGCGGCGCACCGAACGCTAGGGAGGATTCAATATGCGGATGCCGGCGATGGCGATGATGATCCTGACCGCCCTGTGGACCATGCAAGCCGCGAACGCGCAAGACGAGAAGCCGCCCGGGTCTTCACAGAATCCGCAGAACGGCGACTTCCGCGCGTTCTGGAAGGAGGGCCTCAACTTCGAGACGGCCGACAAGCATTTCCGCATGAAGATCGGCGGCCGGATCCACAACGACTGGGTCTGGGTCAGCCATGACGACAGTATTACGACCGCCATCGGAGACCAGGAAGACGGGACCCTCTTCCGCCGCGCGCGCCTGTACGCCTCGGGCGACATCTATGAGAACTTCTTCTTCAAGGCCCAATTCGACTTCGCCGGCGGCGATGCGGACTTCAAAGACGTGTATCTGGGCGTGAAAAAGCTCCCCACAATCGGGAACGTCAAGATCGGCCAGTTCAAGGAGCCGTTCAGCCTGGAGGAGCTCACCAGCAGCAACTATATCACCTTCCTGGAGCGGAGCCTTCCCAACGTGTTCGCGCCCACGCGTAATACCGGCGGGATGGTCTACAACACGGCGGCCGAGGATCGGGTCACGTGGGCGGTCGGAGTCTTCCGCGACACCGACGACTTCGGCAACGCGTCCGTCGAGGGCGAGAGCGCCGTCACGGCGCGCGTCACCGGCCTGCCCTGGTATGAGGACAACGGCGGACAGCTCGTTCACGTCGGCCTTGCCGGAAGCCTCCGGGGCCCCAACGACGACGCGCTCCGCTTCCGCCAGCGGCCCGAGGTGGGTCTGTCGGACCGTTTCGTGGACACGGGCAACTTCGAGGCGGACCGGGTCACGCTGATCGGCGTCGAAGGAGCGCTCGTATACGGCTCTTTCTCGCTCCAGACCGAGTACATGATCGCCAGCGTGGACTCCGAGCCCGCGACCGATCCGTCGTTTTCCGGGTTCTACGTCTACGCCAGCTATTTCGTCACCGGAGAGCACCGGGGGTACAGCAAAACCGAAGGCGCCTTCAGCCGCACCAAGCCGAAGGAGAACTTCGGAGTCAAAGGCGGATTGGGAGCGATCGAGCTGACGCTTCGGTTCTCGATGCTCGACCTCGAGGACGACCCGATCTTGGGTGGCGAGCTGACGGACATCACGGCGGGCGTAAACTGGTACCTGAACCCGAACTTCCGCGTGATGCTCAACTACATCCTGGCGGACCTGGACAACGTGGGGGATGCGGACATCCTGGCGTTGCGCTTTCAGGCCGATTTCTAGGAGATCGGGAGATGCGAGGAGATAGGGAGATGAAGAACGCGCTTCCAGGTCGATTTTTGGGAGATCGGGAGATGGAGGAGATATGGAGATGAAGAAGCTGGATGCGGGGAGATAGGAAGATGAAGAACGCGCTTCCAGCGTCTTAACACGATCTTCATGAAACGTTTACAGAAAGCAAATACACGGGACATAAAGTTCCAAAGGAGGCATTCCATGCGAACCGCGCTCTGCGCCCCGGCGATCCTCGTGATCGCCTCCATCTGGGCCGTGGCTCAGGATGAACTCAAGCCATATCAGAAAGTCGAGGGCGTCTCGGGCAACCTGTCGAGCGGCGGGTCCGATACGCTGAACAATCTCATGACGCTGTGGGCGGAGGGGTTCTATAAGAACTACCCCAACGTCCGGATCCAGATTGAAGGCAAGGGCTCGGCCACCGCTCCCCCGGCCCTCATCGAGGGGACCGCCCAGCTCGGCCCGATGTCCCGCGAGATGAAAGACACGGAGATCGACAAATTCGAAAAGAAGTACGGATACAAGCCGACGCAGCTTCGGGTCGCCCTGGACGCGCTCGCGGTCTACGTCCACAAGGACAACCCGTTGAACGAGATCACGCTGGAACAGGTGGACGCCATCTTCTCCAAGTCGCGCAAGCGCCGGTACAAGGAAGAGATCCTGAGGTGGGGACAACTTGGATTGACGGGAGACTGGGCCAACCGGCCCATCAGCATGTACGGCCGGAATTCCGCTTCCGGCACGTACGGCTTTTTCAAGGAAGTCGCGCTGATGAACGGCGACTACAAGGACACGGTGAAGGAACAGCCGGGCTCCGCGTCCGTCGTCCAGGGCGTCACGGAGGACCGCTACGCCATCGGCTACAGCGGCATCGGCTACGCCACCTCCGGCGTCAAGAAGCTGAAAATCGCCGAGAAGGCCGGAATGGAGTTCGTTCCCGCGGAGCAGGAACGCGTGTACGACGAATCGTATCCCTTGAGCCGTTTCCTCTACATCTACATCAACAAAGCCCCGAATCGAGCCTTGGCTCCCCTGCTGCGGGAGTTCTGTCTGTTCCTCTTCTCCAAGGAAGGCCAGGAGATCGTCGTGAAGGACGGATACTTCCCCATTCCTCCCGCGGTCGCCGCGCAGGAGATGCAGAAGATTCGATAGGGGATATGCAGATGCGGGAGATGAGGAGATACGGACAAAGGGGATGGGGAGATCATTGAGATGCGGAAACGGCGACTCCCATCTCCAGATCAAGGCGCATCTCCCTATCTCCAAGAATAAGAAGCCTTCATGACCGAAGCTTCGATCTCTCGTCGCTGGCGACGGAGGACGGATCTCCTGGCGCGATGGGTCGTGCGCGCGGGAGGCATGGCCATCATCGCCAGCGTCCTGGGAATCTTCGTCTTCATCCTGATCGAAGTCGCGCCCCTCTTCCGAAGGGCGCGCGCCGCCTCCGCGCCCGAGGTGCCCGTACCTCCGACCTTCTTGCTCGCCGGCGTCGACGAGACGGAGGAGCTGGCTTTCGGCATTTCCGCGCCGGGACGCGTGGAATTCATCCCTTTGACGGAACGGGAAGCTCCGGCCGCGACGGAACTGCCGGGGTTCTCCGGTCGAACGCCGACCTGCGTGTTTCGCCCGCTGAGGGAAGAAGAGATCGACGTGGGCACGGCGGATGGACGGCTCGTCACGGCGAGCGTACGGTTTCGGGTCGGGTTCGGCGAGGCCACTGAAGATTGGCGAAGCTCACGAACCATAACTCCCGAGACGTCCGAACCAACCGTGCTTCAACTGGATCCGCAGGAAAAGCCGCTCCAGGCGGTCGCCCGGCAATCGGATTCTCGAGGCCTCGTCGCGGCCGCCATCACGGAAGACAAGCGTCTGGTGTACCTGTGCGTCCTCGAAAAGAAAACGCTGATGGGAGGGGTGAAGCGGACCGAGCATCGCGCCGATCTCACGGGTGAGTTGCCGGCCGCCCCGACGGCGCTGACGATCGACGGGAGTTTGGAAAACATTTATGTGGGGACCGCCGCCGGCCACGTAGTCCATTTCGACATCCGCGATCTCGACGCTCCTCGCAAGGTGGGCTTCGACACGGTCCGCGCGGCCGGCTCCACCCCGGTCACCGCCATGGCCCTGCTGATCGGCGATCAATCGCTGGTCGTGGGCGAGGAGTCGGGAGCGCTCTCCGTATGGTTTCAGGTCGACGATGCCGCATCCAGCACGGGCAAGGCGTTGCGCCGGATCCGGGAATTTCCATCTCATCCCGCGGCCGTCACCGCTATCGCCCCCTCCGCCCGCGACAAGGGTTTCGCGACGGGAGATCGCGCGGGCCGCGTCCGCGTCCACCACTCCACCTCCGGCCGCACGCTGCTCTCCCTGGAAGGCGATGGCAGCGCCGTGACCCAGTTGGTCATGACGCCGCGAGCTACGGGACTGTTGGCGCTTCACGAATCGGGCCGGATCTCCCGCTGGCGGATCGACAACCCTCATCCCGAAATCACTCTCCAGACGCTTTTCGGCAAGGTTTGGTACGAGGGGTACAACGAACCCGCCTATTCCTGGCAATCCGGCGGGGGGACGGACGACTTCGAGCCGAAGTTCAGCTTGACCCCGCTCATCTTCGGGACGCTGAAAGGCACGGTGTACGCGCTCCTCATCGCGGTGCCGATCGCGATCCTCGCGGCCATCTACACCGCCCAGTTCATGCATCCGGATCTGCGAAACCTGATCAAGCCCACGATCGAAGTCATGGCCGCGCTACCCAGCGTGGTGCTGGGATTCCTGGCCGGCCTGTGGCTGGCGCCTGCGATGGAGCGCTACATGCCGGCGGTGCTCCTCATGCTGATCGGAATTCCCGCGTCGACGCTCCTCGCCTTGGGGGCGTGGTTGCTGCTGCCGTCCCGTCTGCGCGGGAGGAGCCGCGGACGGCTGGAAATCGTCCTGCTCATGCCGGTCCTCGTCCTGGCGGGAGCCGCGTGTTTCGCGCTCGGCGGCCCTCTGGAACGCGCGCTTTTCGGCGGCGATTTTCAACAGTGGTGGTACGAAACCACCGGTCTGACCTACGACCAGCGCAACGCCGTGGTCGTCGGCATCGCCATGGGCTTCGCGGTCATCCCGATCATCTTCACCATCTCCGAGGACGCGCTATCGAATGTTCCGCGCCATCTCGTATCGGGATCCCTGGCTTTGGGGGCCACGCGCTGGCAAACGGCGGTCCGGGTCGTCCTACCCACGGCCAGTCCGGGAATCTTCTCGGCGATCATGATCGGCTTCGGGCGCGTGGTCGGCGAGACCATGATCGTTCTGATGGCGACCGGCAACACCCCCATCATGGAATGGAACCTCTTCAACGGGTTCCGAACGCTCTCGGCGAACATCGCGGTGGAGATTCCGGAGGCGCCTCATGGAGGCACGCTGTATCGGATCCTCTTCCTGGGCGCGCTGCTGCTGTTCGCCGCCACGTTCCTGGTGAACACGGCGGCCGAGATGGTCCGCATGCGCATGCGGGCGAGGTATGCGCGGCTATGAAGAAGCTCTTCCGGAGCGGCGAGCCGTTCATCTGGCTCACGGGCGGCGCCTTGGGCGGAAGCCTGATCATGATCCTCGGGTTGATCCTCCTCATCGCCGTCAACGGCTTGGGCTTTTTCTGGCCGTCGGACGTGGCGCTGCTCACGCTGGCCGACGGATCGAAGGCGATGGGCCAGATCTGGAATCGGGAAGCCATCCCCACGCCCGGGGAGGCGGAACGCTCGGTGGAGCATCGCCTCCAGATCCACGTCGGCAACCGCGAGCTGTACGGACAGGACTTTCGCTGGATCGACGAGGCGCGGATCGAGCGGCGGGAATGGCCCGAACAGACGGTTCTCCTCGAGCGCCGCGAGTGGGGCTCCTTTTACGGTTTCATCCGGGAAGTCCGCACGGAAGGTCGCGCCGTGGCCCAAGGGAGCTCCGACGAAGCGTGGAATGCCATGCTCCCCCTCCTCGATAGAGCCCGCGCGTTGTGGAATGAAGTGCGCGCGCTCGAAAAGGGTCCCATGGGAGAGATCTACCGCCGCCAAGAGCGGAATCGCCTGGCCGTCCGGCGAGTCCGACTGCGCCACGGATCCGAAGAGGAGATCCAAAGACTCTTGAAGGAATCCGAAGCATGGGGGGATAAATATCGCCGTGTCAGCGAGGAGATCGGACGCCTGCGATCGGAGATGAACCGCAGCGCGGTGATCCTGGAAACGGCCCAGGGCGAAACGAAGGAAATCCCCCTGTCCATGATCGTTCGGGCGATCCGTCCCAATGCGCTGGGCGTCTTGGGGAAATGCCGCGTGTACGCCCAGCGTCTCTGGGAGTTCGCGAGCGGAGACCCTCGGGAATCCAACACCGAAGGAGGGATCTTCCCCGCCATTTTCGGAACGGTGATGATGGTCTTCATCATGACGCTGGCCGTGGTGCCGCTGGGAGTTCTGGCGGCGCTGTATCTGCGGGAGTACGCGAAGCAGGGCTTGCTGGTCCGCATAGTGCGCATCGCCGTCAACAACCTCGCCGGCGTGCCGTCTATCGTCTTCGGCGTTTTCGGGCTGGGTTTTTTCATCTACCTGATCGGAGGTAGCATCGACCGGCTCTTCTTCCCGGAAGCGCTGCCGACGCCGACGTACGGAACGGGAGGAATTCTGTGGGCGTCGCTGACGCTGGCTCTGCTCACCGTGCCCGTCGTCATCGTCGCCACGGAGGAGGGGTTGGCCGCGGTGCCGGCGGAACTGCGTCAGGGATCGCTCGCCCTGGGAGCGACGAAGTTCGAAACGCTCCGGCGCATTGTGCTCCCGTCCGCGACCCCGGGGATCCTGACGGGAATGATCCTCGCCATGGCCCGAGCGGCCGGCGAAGTGGCTCCGCTGATGATCACCGGGGTGGTGAAGCTCGCGCCCACCTTGCCCGTCGACGGCACGTTTCCTTATCTTCATCTGGAGCGCAAGTTCATGCATCTGGGCTTCCACATTTACGACGTGGGATTCCAGTCCCCCAACGTGGAAGCGGCTCGCCCGATGGTGTATGCCACGACGCTGCTGCTGCTGGTCATCGTCGTGGGTTTGAATCTGGCGGCGATCGGATTGCGCAACCGGCTGCGAAGGAAATATCATTCGACGGCGTTTTAATGGCCCGCGAAAATCCCTTGCGACGCGATTTGCTTGGTGGACTTGTGACGGGATGGTAAAAATCAAAATGCCGAAAGTTCAAGAGGCCCTCGCGGTGACGCCAGCGCTTCCCCCCGAGCGGGCCGCTCCCTCCCCGGCGGAGGGTGTGCCCCCTTCCGACTTCGTCATCCGGATCCGGAATCTGAATTTGTGGTACGACGGCACGCCCGCGCTGCACGACGTCACGCTGGATCTGCCGCGGTGCAAGGTCACCGCCTTCATCGGTCCCTCGGGTTGCGGCAAGTCGACGCTGCTTCGATGCCTCAACCGCCTCAACGACCTCATCGACGGGGTGCGGATGTCCGGGTCTATCCACGTCTCGGGCCAGGACATCTACGACCCCTTCGTGGACGTGACCGAACTCCGAAAGCGCGTCGGCATGGTCTTCCAGAAGTCCAATCCCTTTCCCAAGTCGATTTTCGAGAACGTCGCTTACGGCCCCCGCATCCACGGCGTCCGGAACCGGAGCGACCTCGACGCCATCGTCCAAAAGAGTCTGGAGCGCGCGGGACTGTGGAACGAAGCCAAGGATCGGCTGAACCGGAACGCGCTGGAGCTGTCCGGAGGCCAGCAACAGCGCCTGTGCATCGCGCGCGCGCTGGCGGTGGATCCCGAAATCCTGCTCATGGACGAGCCCTGCTCGGCACTGGACCCGGTCTCCACCGCCCACATCGAAGAGCTCTTTTTTGATTTGAAGACACGCTATACGATCGTGCTGGTAACCCACAACATGCAACAGGCCGCCCGCGCCTCGGATCGAACGGCGTTCCTCCTCCAGGGACGGCTCGTCGAGGTCGGTTCGACCCGGGACATGTTCACCAATCCGCGGAAATCGGAAACGCAGGATTATATTACGGGGCGATTCGGCTAGGAGATCAGGAGATGCGTGGAGATCGGGAGATGGGAGTCGGAGACGTTGGCGTCGCGGAATTCTTATCTCCACATCTCCCACGAATCACCTGATCCCCAAGGAGATCGCGTGCACCGACACTTCGAGGACGAGCTTCAGCAGCTCAAGGACCGCCTGGTTCACATGGGCGCCCTGGCGGAACAAATGATCGACTTGGCCATTCGAAGTCTCGTCGAGCGGCGAGGCGACCGCCATCCGCGCGTCTTCGAGATCGAGCACGAGGTCAACGATCTGCACATCGAAATGGATGAACGGGTGATCTCGCTGATCGCCCTGCGACAGCCGGTCGCCGCGGACCTGCGCTTTCTCATCATGTCTTCCAAGCTTGCCGGAGAGCTGGAACGCATCGCGGACCAGGCCGTCAACATCTGCCAGAACACCGCGGAGCTGCTCAAGCAACCGCTGCTCAAACCCCTGATCGACATTCCCCTCATGGCCGACGCCGCGCGCCGCATGCTCCGCGAGGGGCTGGACGCGTTCGTGCGGCGCGATCCGGCCCTGGCGCAACGCATCCTGGACGAGGATGACGTCGTGGACTCGTTCAAAGATCAGATCTTCCGCGAACTGCTCACGTACATGATGTCCGATCCGGGCACCATCGCGCGCGCGCTCTCCCTCATCCTCATCTCTCGAAATCTCGAGCGCGTCGCCGACCACGCCACGAACATCGCCGAGGAGGTGATCTATCTGGCGCAAGGGCGGGACGTCCGGCATCATCACGAGGAGGCTCGCCTCCGGGAGCCTCGAACGCCGCCATGAGCCGAACCGTCCTGGTCATCGACGACGAGCCGGACCTTCTCAAGCTGCTGGATCACGCTTTGACGCGGGAGGGATACACCGTCTTGACCGCGCGCAACGGGGCGCAAGGCCTCTCCGCCGCGCGCCTCCATTCCCCCCACGCGATCATCCTGGACGTCATGATGCCGGGCGTGGATGGATTCGAACTGTGCAAGCACCTGCGCATGGATCCCGCCACGGCGCGCATCCCGGTGTTGCTGCTCACGGCCAAAGCGGAAGAGCACGACCGCATCCTGGGGCTGGAGCTGGGCGCCGACGATTATGTGACCAAACCCTTCAGCACGCGCGAACTCATGGCGCGCGTCAAGGCGCTGCTGCGGCGCATGGAGGCGGCGGATGAGCCGTCCGAGGTGATCCGGACCGGACCGCTGCGGATCGACGCCGCGCGCCGAAGCGTCCTGCTGTCCGGAAAGCCGCTGGCGCTGACCACCACGGAATTCAACCTGCTCCAGGCGCTGGCGCAGCGACCCGGCCGGGTCCTTTCCCGCGAGGAGCTGATCTCGCGCGCCCGCGGCGAAGACGTGACCGTATTGGACCGGACCATCGATGTCCATGTCGCGGCGCTTCGCCGCAAGCTGGGCCGGCGGCAGGATCTCATCGAAACCGTTCGCGGCATCGGCTACCGTCTGAAGGAATGACGCGTGTTTCGAAGGCTTTTGGCCGGATTCCTCGCGCTGCTCGCCCTGGCCATGGCGATCCTCGGTTTTCTCTTCGAGCCGTCCGCCCGCCGCCGGATCCTCCAGGACGCGGAGACGCGGCTTCGATCGGAGGCGGAACTGCTGCGGCCGGTGGCTCGATCCCGAGACCTTCAAGCCGTCGTCCACGAACTGGGGAAACGCACCGGAACCCGCTTTACGGTCATCGCTCCGGAGGGGACGGCTTTGGCCGATTCTCAGGCGACGCCCGCGGAGACCGACAACTTCAATGCGCTTCCCGAAGTCCGCGATGCGCGAAAGTCCGGCCAAGGACTTCAGACCCGGCACGACCGCGCCGGCGTCCCGGTGATGCATTTCGCGGTGCGACTGGATCCCGAACGGCCGGACGGCGTCGTGGTGCGAACCAGCCTTCCCCTGGATCGGCTCCACTCCGAGCGTCGCGCCCTCTATGCCGCCCTGGCCGCGGCCTTCGCGATCACCGCCTTGGCCGGGACGCTCCTGGTCTACGCGCTGACCTGCCGCATGGCGCGTCCCCTCAACCGGATCCTCGAGGTCACCCAGGCCATTTCCACCGGAGATTTCTCGAGAAAGCTCAAGCCGGATAGCCGAGGAAAGATCGCCGCGGTGACGCTCGCCGTCAACCGCATGTCGGATGAAATCGCGGCCCGCATGGAAGCGACGCGGCAGGAAAAGGCCAAGCTTGAATCGGTGCTGTCGTCCATGCGCGAGGCGGTCCTGGCCCTGGATGCTTCGGGAACCGTGCTCCACCACAACGAGGCGGCGAAAGCCTTGTTCGGCATCACGGTCGATCCCGCCGGATTGAAAGCCTGGGAAGTCGTCCGCGATCCCGATTTGCGCTCCACGATCGAGCGGGTCTTGCGCGACGGGAAACCGCAGCGGATGACCCTGGAGTCGGGCGCCCGCGCGGCGGCCGTCAGCGTGGCTTCGATCGGCGAAGGACGCGGAGCGGTCCTGGTGGCCCGCGACGTGACGGAAGAGCGAAGCTACGAAGAGCTCCGCCGCGAATTCGTGGCCAATGCCTCCCACGAGTTGAGGACTCCGTTGGCGCTGATCCGAGGCTTCGTGGAAGCCCTTCAGGACGGCGCCGTCGACGACCGAGCGAAGGCGCGGGACTACCTGGCCACGATCGCGAAGCACGTGGACCAGCTCACGAATCTCGTGAGCGATCTGCTCGACCTCTCTCGCCTGGAAAGCAATTCGTGGCGGCCCAAGAAGATGCGAATCAACCTGGAGGATCCGGTCCGCAAGGCCGTGGAGGCGCTTCAGCCCGCCGCGCGCCGCAAGGCGCAATCGATCCTGCTGGAGCTTCCGGAGGCAGTTCCCGACGTCGCCGGGGATCCCGATTTCCTGGAGCGGGCCATCCAGAATCTCGTCGATAACGCGATCAAATACACGCCCGAAGGTGGAGAGATCCGCGTCGCGCTCCGCGCGGAAGGAACAAACGTGGCGACGGAAGTGAGCGACAACGGGATCGGCATCCCCGCGGAGGACCTCCCTCGGGTCTTCGAGCGCTTTTACCGCGTGGATAAGTCCCGCTCGAGGGAAATGGGAGGCACGGGACTGGGGCTGTCCATTGTGAAGCACATCGTACAGGAGCACGGAGGAACGATCTCCGCCTCCAGCCAGCCGGGACGGGGATCGGTGTTCCGGATGGTCCTGCCGGCGATCCGTTAGAAACGGCGACATCCTCTCACCCGAGCCATTTCTACACGAGCACCTTCCGGTTCCGCGCCTTGTGGCTGAGCCGCCGGTACAGCGAAGATAGGGAAATGCCCAGCAATCGCGCCGCCAACGCTTTGTCCCCTTCCACTCGCATGAGCGTCCTGCGGATGTGGCACCGTTCGAAGGCGCGAACCGCATCCCGCAGTTCGGCGGGTTCCGCTTCGGACGCGAGTCCGGAAATCGCCTCGGGCAAGTCGTTCAGTCGGATCCATTCGCCGTCGCCGAGAATCACGGCCCGCTCGATGACTTTCTCCAGTTCGCGAACGTTCCCTCTCCATTCGTACGCCATGAGCGCTTCCAGGACTCCGGGTTCCAGGCCGCGATAGGACTTCTGGAGCTCCCGATTGAATCGCTCCAGAAAGTGCGCGGCCAGGAGCGGAATGTCGTCGCGGCGTTCCCGCAACGGCGGAAGCCGCAGTTCGATGATGTTGATCCGGAAATACAGATCCTCGCGGAATTGGTTTTCCGCGATGAGTTACTTCAAGTCCCGGTGGGTCGAGCACAGCAGCCGCGACCGGATGCGGACAAGCTGGGTGCCGCCCAGCGGCCGGATTGCCTTTTCCTCGATCACGCGCAGGAGCTTGGCCTGGAGATTCACCGACATTTCCCCGATTTCGTCGAGAAAGAGCGTGCCGCCGTGCGCCAGCTCGAAAAGACCTTTCTTGTCGCCCCGGGCGCCCGTGAAGGACCCATGCACGTATCCGAACAGTTCGCTTTCCAGCAGGGTGTCCGGAATGGCGGCGCAGTTGACCGGAATGAACGGACCGCCCCGAGTCCGCTCGCACAGGGAGTGGATGGCGTGGGCGATCACTTCCTTGCCGGTGCCGCTTTCTCCGGTCATGAGCACGGTGCTCGTGCTCGTCGCCACCCGGCGCACGACGCGCATGAGTTCGGTGATCTCCGGCGAGGCGCCCACGATGTCGCGCGGAAGCGCGCCCTCCGGGGCGCCTCCGCCGGATGCCTCTGCCGCTTCCCGGCGCCGGCCCTGGATCCGCCGCGCGCGGTCCGCCAGCTCGCCGGGGTCCACGGGCTCGGTCACGAAATCCGCCGTCTTGAGCCGTACCGCGTCGAGCTCCGCCGTTCGTCGTCCGCGCGGCACGATAGCGATCACGTCGGCCCGCGGACTCCGCTCCCAGACGCGATTGACGAGGTCCGCTCCTCCGGACGTCGGCTCCGTCACATCCACGACGACGATCCCGAACGGCGACGCGTCAAGGTGCCGGAGGGCCTCCTCTCCCCCCGCCGCGACGACGCATTCAAAGCCGCTCCCCCGCAACTCCGCGAGAGCTTCCGAATCCTTCGCCACCCGCTCCGCCACGATCAGCATTTGCTTCAGCATGCCCCACGCTCCTGAAGAAGGGCCCTCTGCGCCGGCCGAAGGAGTGTTCCCGCCACCGCTTGCGCCGTGGCGAGCTTCGCCTCTCTCGGACGCCCGGCCCGGGTCTCCAACGCGGGTTATACAGTTTAAAGATTCGCCGAGGGTCTGGTTGTTATGTCCCGCGTCCGCGTCATTCAACCGTGACGCTTTTGGCGAGGTTGCGGGGTTTGTCCACATTGCGACCGAGAATCGTCGCCATATGGTACGCCAATAACTGCAAGGGAATGATCGTCAAGAGCGGCGAAAGGACGTCTTCCGTGGCCTCCACTTCGATGCTGGCGTCCGCGCGGCGGACCAATTTGCGATCGCCCCGCGTCACCACGGCGATGATCGCCCCCTTGCGACAGCGGATCTCCTCGACGTTCGAGAGGATCTTGTCATAGACGTCGTCGCGGGGCGCCACCGCGACCGCCGCCAAACCTTCATCGACCAGCGCCAAGGGGCCGTGCTTCATCTCGCCCGCCGCGTAGCCCTCGGCATGCAGATACGAGATCTCTTTCAATTTCAGCGCCCCTTCAAACGCGGTGGGAACGTTGAACCGGCGAGCGATGTACATGAAGTCGTATCCGTCCAGAAACCGCTCGGCGATCTTCCGGATCGCTTCATCCTGCCGCAGGATCTCCTGGATCTGATCCGGAATCCGTGTCAGAGGCTCGATGAGATCGTTCCGGTTCGCCACGCGGCGGATCATGAGCGCGAGGGCCGAGAGCTGCGCCACGTAGGTCTTCGTCGCCGCCACTCCGACCTCGACGCCGGCCCGGTTGATCCACGCGCCCTGCGCCTCGCGCGCGAGGGAACTCGCCGGCGTGTTCGTGATCGCCAACGTGGCGGCCCCGCGCTCGCGAGCCAGGCGCAGCGCCTGAAGCGTGTCCGCCGTCTCGCCGGACTGGGAGATCGCCAGGACGAGCGTGCGTTCATCCAAAGGCGGGGGCGCATAGCGGAGCTCCGAGGAAAGACAGCAGTCCGCCGGGAGGCCGAGAAGGGATTCCAGGAGGTACTTGGCGTAAAGGCCCGCGTGCCACGCCGTGCCGCAGCCGACGATCACGGCGCGCCGCGCGTTTCGCAACGCGCGCTCCGCCATTCGCAGCTCCTCGGAATCGCCGTTCCAGCGCCCCATCAGTTCGCGGCGAACGACGTCCGGCTGCTCATGGATTTCCTTGAGCATGAAATGAGGAAACCCTTGCTGCTGCGTGTCGGCCCATCCTCCCGCCACCCGCTGGGTCTTCAGGCGGCACGGTTCCAAATCGAACGTGTACGCGTCCACGCGCTCCCGTCGAAGCGCCACCATCTGGCCGTCGTCCACCAGCCGAATGTCGCGCGTGATCGGAAGGAGCGCGGGGATGTCGCTGGCCACGAGATTTCCCTCCGGGTGGAGGCCGACGACGAGCGGCGAAAAGCGTCGCGCGGCCACCAGAAAGTCCGGATGATCCGAAAACAGGATGGCCAACGCATAGCTGCCGTGGACCTCGCGAAGGGCCCGGCCGACCGCGCGAAGCGGATCGCCTCCCGAATACGCCTCTTCCAGCAGGTGCGCCAGCACCTCGGTATCGGTCTCGGAGGCAAAGGTGTGGCCGCGGGCGGTCAACGCGTCGCGCAGCGTCGCGTGGTTTTCCACGATTCCGTTATGGACGATCGCGACCTTCCCATCGCAACTGAAGTGAGGATGCGCGTTGACGGCGGTCGGCTCCCCGTGCGTCGCCCACCGCGTGTGGCCGATTCCCGAGCCCGAGCGATCGGCCTCGATCCGACCGTTGAGATGCTCCGCCAAGCTCGCGATCGCGCCCGCGCATTTCCGGTGAAACACGCCGCCGGGTCCGAGCGTGGCGACTCCGGCGGAGTCATAACCCCGATATTCCAAGCGCTGAAGCCCACCCACGAGAACAGGCAACGCGGGCGGGCGGCCGATGTATCCGATGATTCCGCACATGTCTGCATTCCTCCTGATGAGAAACAAGAATGCAATCTCCGTGCGCTCCGTCTCCTCCGCGCGCTCGGATCAAACCGGCTGCGTGCTGAAGAGGTCGCAATCCAATCGCCGCAGCTTTCGCTCCAGCAAGGGAACACCGACCAGCAACGCCGCCATGCCGGCGGCGACGTATCCGCATCCGAACCAGCGCATCCCTCCCACCATGGCCATCCAGGTCGCGGCCGCGCCCACCGTCGCGTACACCGCCGAGATGCCCAGGGCCAGCCGGTAGAAGGCCAAGTGCAGGGCCGCCAGGACGGTCCCCAAGACGAGCACGTGGAGGAACGCGCCCAGGCAGGCGATCCGAAACACGGGAAGCTCCACCCAATCGAACCGGAGCCGGGCGAAAATCATGGGAGCGAGCACCACCGCCAGCAGGGTGGCCACCCCCTGCACGCAGACGATCGACGCGAAACAATCCCGGAAGGAGGTTTCGATGGCCGCCCGCAGGCGCCGGATTTTCCCCAGATCGGCGCCCCGGCGGACGGCCCGATAGAAAGCGGAATAGATGTCGTAGTACGCCACCTCGATCTGAAGAAACACCAACGCCAGGGACGGCAAGACGGTCAGCAGCGCCAGGAACAGCGCGTTGTCGTACATCGGAAAGCTGCGCAGGCCCTGTCCGGCGTAACTCGCGTACGGACCCGTCCAGAAAATCACCCGATCGATCCAGATGCCGGCGTAGTACAGCAATCCGATGGCCGGCAAGGAGAGGAATTTCGACGCCGTCTTCAGAAACCCGAAGTCGAACGATCCGGACGGAGGAAATTGAGTCCGGATGCAGGCCGACAGGACGGCCCAGACCACGCCTTGGCTGAGCGCAAAGCCCCCCACGAGTCCCGCCAATCCGAGCCGGCGGCCGAAATACAGACAGTAGACATAGCCCAGAGCCGTTCCGGCGACGAAGCCGAAGACGATCAGGATGTAGCGGCGCAGCGTCCCCAGAAACACCACGCTCATCCAGACCGCGCCGAACATCGCGAACAGCGCGACCGCCGCCCCGGCCAGGACGAGCGGCAGGCCCACGAGCGCCGCGAACGCCGCCCCGGCGAGCGCATTCGCTCCGAGAGCCGTCAGCGACGCCGCCATGAAGACGGGAACGACGCGGCCGCGCCGACCCTGATAGAGCAGGTCGCTGACATGCCGGGCGCAGATGAGCTGGAGCGGGCCGGTCAGGATCATCGTGGCGCACGCCGCGTGCACCACGAGCGCGGGGAAGGCGGCCTGATTCCCCGGCTCCAGGCTCGGAAGGTCCGCCACCCGGATTCCCCACAGCAGAAACGAGGCGAGAATCCAGGGCCCCGCCATCGCCGTGGCCGCGTATCCGTACGCCGCCGCCAGCGACAGGTGGGTGCCGCGCTCCAGGAGCGGCCTTAGCGTGGCGCTAATTCCGGCCATCGGCCAGGCTCCGGTACAGTTCTGAATACGTTCGGCACACTTGGTCCCAGCGATAGATCCGCTCGACGCGGGTGTGGCCCGCGTCGCCCATGGCGTTCCGGTGCGCGGGATCCCGCGCCAGCGCGAGCAGCGCCTCGGCCGTCGCTGGCGGATCGCTGACGGGCGCTACCACGCCGCTGGGACCGAGACTCCGGTCCGCGTCCGTGCGCTCTTCCAGGATTTCGCGACAGGAACCGACGTCGGTCGCCACCGCCGGGATGCCGCAGGCATGTCCCTCCAGCAACGCCAGGGGTTGGCCTTCGCTCAGGCTCGTCAGGACGACGACATCCATCGTTTCATAGAAGGTCGCCACGTTCACCCGACCAGTGAAGCGGACGGTGTCGTCCAGTCCCAGCGCGCCCACCATCTCGTGGCACTGGCGCGCATAAGCCTCGTCCTCGTCCTCGGGTCCGATGATGAACGCCCGGAACGGCGGATCCTTGAGACGGTCCGCGACGATCTTGCAGGCGGCGATGAACGTCAGGATGTCCTTGATCGGAACGACCCGTCCCACCAATCCAACGCGGAATTCGCCGGTGGACCGCCGCCGCCGGCGGACCGCATCGTACGCGCCCAAATCGATGCCGTTGGGGATCACGAGGGTCCGCTCCTCCGGCGCGCCGTGGGCGATCTGATAGCGGCGATTCTCCTCGAAGAGCGCGATGACGCGGTCCGAGTTCCGGTAGGCGATCCGCTCCATCCCCAGAAACATGCGCTGCCACCACTCGCGGAACTTGTTCGGCGCGCGCCGCCGTTCGGCCTGCTCCTCTCCCGGAATCCATTCCGCGTCCTGGATGTCCCGCGACCGTTCCCGGGTGTACAGCCCATGTTCCGTCGTGACCATCGGAATGCCCGCCCGCACCCGGTGCAGCGCCCCCAAGAGACCCGCGTAGCCCGTCGAGATGCAATGAACCAGAGAGCACGCCGGAAGGCGAACTTCGAGCATGCGAAGCAGCGGGAGATGCGTGGCTCGCCACGTCCAGTAGTAATCCGGAAAGGACGTACCCGCCGGAGCGTAGTTCGTGTACATCTGCGTGAGCAACTCCCAGGCCGGCGATTCCCGGAAGAACCCTCCCCCGTCGAGGTGTTCCACGACGGCGGAAAAGGGTTTCACGTCGCCGTGTTTCAGGCGCTCATGGAATTTCTTCAGACACTGCATCCCCTCGGCATTCACTTTTCCGTGGGATGGAGCTCCGGAAACGAGGTAGTGCGTGCGCAGTTCGACCACGTTGGGAGACAGCGGATACCGGGGCGCGCCCTCCGTGCCGGGAGTGGTCCACAACGCCACCACCGTGAAGCGCACGTCGGGCAGGGAGCGAATCAGATTGTACGTCCACTGGCCGACGCCTCCGGCGACGTAAGGGTACGCCCCCTCCGAAATCAAGCACACATGCACCATGGTCAGGACCCTTTTCCGTTCCCGGCCCGACACAACTCCCGGATCGCTCCGATCTCGCGGCGTTTTTCCCGTCCCGGACCGAGAAACGCCGGGGGCGAAGGCGCGGCGCTCCCGTCCCCCCGCTTCAATCGCGACAGCGTGTCGAGCACGGCCACGTCCCTTCGCGCGGCGTGGAGATCGCGCAGGCGGAAGCTGGCATCCGCGCGTCCCGCGCGCGCCTCGTCGTCCATGGGTCGCGCGCGGAGGCATCGCGTGAACGCCTTGCGCGCGCCCGCCGGATCGCCCGAGCGCAGCAGGACACGCCCGAGCTCCAGGGCGGTTCGCGGATCGGATCGGCCGTCCAACATTTGTCGAAGCTCTTCCGCCGCGCGACCCAGGTAGCGCGCTTCCGTCGCCCCGTCGGAAGTCAGCAGCGCCAACCGCGTCCACGCCTGGGCTCGATCGACCGCGTCGGAGGATTCCCGCAGCCGCCGCGCGGCCCGCTCTTCGAGGCGCGCCATGATCGACCGAGCCGTAATCCGAACGTTGCGATCCGGCGAGAGGACCGCCGAGCGCAGCGCCTCCAACCCTTCCGGGGTCGATGCTCTCGCCAGCCGCCGGATCAGGGATTCGGCCGTGCTCGAGCCTCCGAAACGGAAGACTTCCATGGACGGCTCGACCTCCGTCTGCCGGCGCGCCTCGTCCTCCGGATCCACGCCGGGGACGTGCGGCGTCCCTTCCGACTCCTCGTCATCGTCCGGCAAGAGCGGCGCGCGCCGCGACCAGGGCCGCAGCATCAGCTCCAGCAGGGCTTGAACCGCCACCGCCACGGCGCCCACCGCCGGCACGCAAACGACCACGCCGAACTCCAGCGCGCTCCACCGCAAGGAGACTCGGCCGCGCCTCAGCGTGGAAACGCAACAGGCCAAAAGAAGCGCGATCACCACATGAACGGTCGCCAAGGCCCCGATCGGCCACGTTCGAATATCTACAACGTGCTCCACGGATCCTCTACCTCCGGCACTCCATTCGGAGCGACTCGATCCCATGCTCGCCCGCGGCCAGCGCCAGGGAGTGGTTCGCCCAGTCGACCAGCGAAGCGAACCTCGCGACGGCCACCCGGGAAAACGAGCTGAGCGGCATTTCCTCGACCACCAGAAACGCCCCGCCGTTTCCCAAGGGGCCGCACAGAAGCGCGTCCGAGTGCCGCGCGTCCATGCCGGCCGCTTCGAGATCCAGGACCGAGAGGACCCGGTTCGATCGCAGCGCCAGACCCGACAGCTCTGAAAGCGGGCGCTTGGCCGCGAAGGCCGTTCGGCCCGTCCGGACGTGCGACATCTTCAAGACCGCTTGATCGCCGCGCACTTCGTACACCGCCGCCCGTTCGGCCCGCACCGTCGTCACCGTAAACTCCAACAGCGAGCGGAGAATTTCGTCCGGATCGCGAGAACACAAGCCGCGACTCAGGCGATGAAGGATCTCCAGCGGCGTGGCGTGCACCTCGATGCGCGCTTGAAGCTCCCGCACGATGCGTTCCCGCGCGTCCAGCAGCCCTTCCGCCTGCTTCATTTCCTTCTGGAGATGGTGCAGGCGCTCGCGAGTCAGTCGCAGGTCCTTGACGGTCGTCTCGCACGCCAGACCTGCCAGCGTTCCCGCCGCCACCAGCAGCGCCGGGAGGACCATGTCCGGAATCCGAGATCCCCCGGACCAGACGCCCGCCAGGACCGTCACGCTCGAGGCGAGGCCGGCCACGAATCCCGCTTTCGCGCCATACCGCACCGCCAGCAGCAGCACGGGAATGAAGTACGGATTGAAGGTCATGTCCGGAAAGCCCGGCTGCTCGGGCGCCATGAAGAGGTTCATCGCGACCATCAGGCCGAGAACGAAGAGCAGGTCCAGCATCCAGCGCCGCCCCACCGTCCCTCCGCGGCCGGTCGCATCCGCACACCCCAGGCTCATGGCGCCTCCGATCAGAACTCATGGTTCAGCCCGAAGCTGAGCGACCATGTTCTTCCTCCGAAAACATCCGGTCTTTCGCTCAAGTACTCGAGGGCGGATGCCAGGTTCCATCGCCCCACGAACGTGTGCATCGCGTTCAAGAACGCGCCGCGGGCGCGCCCGAACTCCAGATCCCTCTCGGAATCCATGCCGACGAAAGCCGCCGCGCGCACGCCCCATGTTTCCGTCGCGTAACCCACCGAAGGACCGATCGACGTCAAACGCATCGCGGGCAACAGCGGGATGTAAGCGAGGACCGCGGGGTCTCCGCGGAAATTCCAAGCGTCGTGCTGGATCGCCAGCGCCAGGTGGGTTTCGATGAACGTTTCGTCCAGCAGGCGCGAATCCAGGAAGTAATTCCCGGCGACCCCCTCGCCGGACCAGAGCCGGTATTCGGCGCGCGCCCGGAACTTCCGCTCGTGACCGAAATCCGCGGGCGCCTCCGTACCCCGATCGTCCGCGAGGTGATAGGCCAGCGCCTCGGCGCCGGAGGAGAGGAACAGACGCGGACCGGGGCTGCCGGACAGGCGCACGTCGGCCCGGTGGCGCCACCCGCCGAACGCCGCCGTTTCGACGGCATCCACCCACGGCGCGAACAGTTCCGCGCGCCCGCCCAGGAAAAACGCCGGCCACTTCCGATCCACTTCGAAAATCCAGGACGGGGAATGCTGGTCGACGTCGGACTCCCACACGGCCACGCCGGCGGCGCCTCGCAGTCCGGACTGGAACCGATGCGAGTACTGGAGTTCGCCGACCACGACTTCCACGGTTTGATCCTCTTCCAGAGCCGGCACGCCTCCGGAAAGCTGCCAGCGCGAAAGTTCGAATCTCAGGCGGCCCGGCTGGCTCACGTGGAATCGATGCGCGAGCCCCCAGGCCGACAAGAAGTCGCCCGGCGCTTCCGTCCGCCGATACCATGCCGCTCCTTCGGCCCCGTAGCGGCCGCGAATGTCGCGTTCCTGGTCGCCGATCGCGTATTCCTGCGCTTCCTGCCAGCGCTCCTGGCGAAGCAACGAATCCGCCAGCGCCCGGCGCACCTCGGGATCCCGCGTGTCCGCCTTCCGCAACAGGGCCGCGGCTTCTTCGTACCGCTCCAAGCGGTAGGCGAGCAGGCCTCGCTCGCGCGGCGGCATGTTCAGCGCGTAGGCGTCTTCCAGGCGGTTCGCGGCCACCAGCGTCCGGAACAAACTGGCCGTATCGCCCGAGCGCCGGTAAAGGATGGCGGCCTGGTCGAGCCGGCCGAGGCGGGTGAAGATGTGCGCGCGCGTCGCGAGGTCATCTTCCGGCACGAGTTCCAGCGCCCGGAGGAAGTCCGCCGGATCTTCGCTCAACTCGGCCAGCATGAGGTGCGACGACGCGTCGCCCTGATGAATCCGATGGTACCGTCGATAGTGCTCGATCGCGGCGCCTTTGCGCCCTTCGGCGGCGGCGAGATCGGCCAGCGTGCGCAACACGACGGCATCGGTCGAACCGAGATCGACCGCGCGCTCCAGCAACTTCGGGTCCCGCAAGCGAAGTCCGAGCTGGGCGAGGACCCACGGGTCGTCCGGCCGCACGTCCCGCAGCTTCCGGAGCGCCTCCAGAGCGTCTTCCGGCCGGTTGAGCTCGTCGGCCAGCCGCGCCCGCGCGCGCAGATAGCCGGGATCTCGCGGGCGGATTTCCAGGAGCAACCCGTAGAGGCGGTCGGACGTCGCCGCGTCAACCTCTCCGGCCATTTTCTCGATGCGCCGCGCGTCCCGCGCGTCCGGGGAGACCGAGGACAGCAATGGCACGGCACGATCCGGGCGCTGGGCGTACAGATACATCTCCGCCCGTTCGTGGGGGTCCGCGCGCAGGCTGTCGATCGTGGAAACCGCCTCCTCGAGCCGGCCGGCCTGGAGGAGCAGGCTGATCAGTTCACGCTCCATGCCGGGCGTGCGGCGAAATTCGGCGATGGCCCCTTCGAGATCCCCGGACCACAGCAGCAACTGGCCCAGCCGTTCGGGCACGTTGAGCGTTCGCGCCGCGCGGATCGCCCCCGGCAAATCCCCGAGACGCAGGTGCACGTCGATGACCCGCGGGTCCCGCAACGCTTCGTAATGCGCGAGCGCCTTGGCGTATTCGCCGTGCCACGCATACAGCGCGCCGAGTCGGCGGCGATTCTCGTCCGTCATGGGGAGTTTCTCGCGACACGCGATCTCCTCGTCATCCAGGCCAAGGCCTTCGGCGAGGTCGAGGAGGCGGTCCCAGTCTCCGCGGCGCCGGAAGATCTCCCGGGCTTCCTCCACACGACCGTACGCCAGCAGTACCTCGGCCCGCTCCGTCCCGTCCGGAAGATGCGGCAGCATCAAATCGGTCCGATTGAGGCCCCGGTAGATCTGAAGCAAGGAGGAGCGAGCGGCCGGATCGTCCCTCCGGCTCAAGATCCGCTCCAGGTGTTCCGCGGCTTCCATGGGCCGGCCCACGGCCAGCAGAAGTTCGGCCGTGGCTCGCCGGGCCGCAAAATCCTCCGGATGTCGGGCGAGGTGCTCTCCGTACGCCTCGATCGCCGCCGCCATCTCGCCGGCGGCCGCCAAGGTGCGGGCGCGCTGTCCGGGAGGAACCCATTCCGCGGCCACGGGCGCTCCCAGCGTGTCGGCGTCCCGCCGATATCCGCGCTCCTCCAGCCACCGTCGATGGACATCCAGGTCTTCCGTGCGCCCCCCTCGCTCCAGGAGCTGGACCAGACGCAGGCGGAAATCGGCGCGTTCCGGAAACCGCTTCACGAGCCGCCGCAGGATGTCCACCTCCTTCTCCTCGTCACCCTCCAGCTCGTAAAGCTCCCTCAGGGCGCGCCAGTTGTCTTCGTCGTCTCCACGCCGCTGGAGGAGGCGCTCCCGCAGCTCGATTTCGCCGCCTCCGTCCCCCTTCAGGCGGCGGATCCGGATCAATTCACGGATCGCCAACTCGTGGTCCGGCTGGCGCTCGAGGAGGGACGAGAAGTACGGCTCCAGGTCCAGCCGGGGTGCGGATCGCTGGAGGGCCTCCCGCTGCTGTCCCGCGCTCGGGAGGAACAGCACGGCCGCCACCAGCACCGCCACGAGGATCAGAACCATGATCCGGCCCGCGGTCATTTCAGATCCACCTCCACCTCATGCCCGTCGGCACGGCGCACGACGACGCCGCCGGGCGTCATGAAACGCGCGAACGCCGCCGTGCGGGAATGGATCCGATTCCCGCGCCATTCGCCGTTGGCTTCGATGAGATAGGTTTGTCCTCGCGGGGCCTCCACGGAAGGAGTCAACGCCACCAGCGCCTCGCCGCCCGGTCCCAGGTGCACATACAGGGCTTCCCCCACGCGCCGGAAGCCCGCCACGTTGCGGGAGCGCCGCAGGTCGGGCACGCCGTCCATGCCGTCGAAGCGCACCGTGCGGCAAGTCCCGTAGTCGCGGATGCTCCACGCGCGCGGTCCCGCCGCTTCGAAGCGGGCCGACAAGAAGCCGCGAACCCACCGGAGGTACTCGGACAGCGCCATCGGATAGATCTCCTGCTCCAGAATCCAGTCGTAGACGCGGCGCAAGGCTTACTGCCCGGCGGGTTGATCGGCGATGTAATAGTGGTAATACAGGTTGATCGGGGCGAGCCGTCGCGGCCGCTCCGTGCGCTTGAACGTCTCGATGACCCCGGCGAAGGCGAAGAAATTGCGATTCCAGTGATCGGTGTAGTAGTTTTCGGCCGCCGCCCGGGAATTGAATTGCAGGGCGCGGCCGCACGGAAGCGTGGCCGATCGATAGCTGGACACCGAGGGATAGCGGCGGTCGAACGCGGAGGGGCGGCCGTTGAAATGCTCCAGGCCGAGCCGCTCGATCCTGAGGATCGCCTCCTCCGGAGGATTGCAGGCGCCCGTCCACAGATACACGCGGATCGGTTTGGGAGATATCTCGCCCAACCGGCGCACGGCCGCTTCGAGCTCGCGCTCCAGCGAGAAACTGCCGGGGTAGGAAAGCGTTCCGACTTCCCAATCGAGGGGATGCAGGTCCCCATGCGCGGCGGCTTCGACGTTCGGAAGCTCGAGAATCGACCGCCACAGCTCGGCCCCTTGCTCCAATTCCGCCACGATGACCGACGCAGTCGCCGGCAGATCGATGGCCCGGAAGAACTCGTCGCGGATCACTTCCCCGGCCAGGCGCCCGACGTTCGGCCCCTGGCGCACGCCGTTGAGGAACCCGTCCCCGTCCACATGGCAGAAGAAGATCCGTCGGCCCATCGCGGTGGTCAAATCCATGCGCGGCCGGCCTGCCATTCCGAACGCGCGCTCGAAAAAGGCGAGCGGATCCATCCGCCACTGACTGCGGCGAATGTACGGATCGTAATGAATCGGAACCAGCGCGAAGCCGCCCCGCGGCCCGGTGACCACGAGGTCGCTGGCGCTGTCCGGCATGTCGGTGCGTCGAACGCGGAGATGGACCGTGCACTTCGCGTCCGCCTTCATGCGCAGGTATACGCCCACGCCGCCCTCCACGCCCCGCTCAAAATCCATGAGGGCGTCCTGGTAGGTCACTTCCAGAACCGTCGGATTGAGCGTCTCGTCCCCGCCGTACGTCAACCCGAGCTTTCCGAGCGCTTCGTTGACGACGTCGCGGCGCAGGCCCACCGTGGCTCCCAGCAGGCCGAGGATGACGACGCGCCGGCCCGCCTCAAGCTGGCGACCGATCCATTCCCAGTAGTCCGCGCCGTGGGTCATCGAGGTGTCCTGAAACCACGTCAGCACTCCCCGGTAACGGCGCATGTCCTCATCGGAGGGCAGCGGCTGATTCACGTCGCGATATCGCGCGACCAACCCCAGGTGATTGAGGACCACTTCCGCGTAGAGGTGGATCTCGTTTCGCTCGGCCGTGACGCCGTCGGTGGAGTCATAGAGGCACAGGATCTCGCGCGCCTCCGGCTCGGCCAACGAGGAGTTTCCTGGTTTCTCGCGAAGATCTTTATCCTCTCCAAGTCCACCGTCCATGGCCCAGGGTCCAGAGGCTCCGTCGTGGGACTCTGTTGTGCAACTCTTTTCTAGGAACCGCTCAGCCGCGGCTTCGCCGCGCGGAGACACGCCCAGGATCCCGGCCACCAGCAACGCGATCATGGCGCCCTCCGATGGTGCGTGGTCGGGCGCACCAGCGAAATTTCGGTCACGTACGGGATGAATCCCCAGCCTCGGGAGATCTGCGCGACTTGATGCGCGGCGACCGGATCGATCGCGTATTCGAGGTTGAGCACGATGTGTTTCCGGTACCGCAACGCGCGGCGGGCCGCCACGTCCGGATCGTTCAGTCGATAGGCTTTCAAAGCGAACTCGTAGCGGGTGAACACGCCCTCCGCCATCACGGCATCGACATCGATCTGATCGACCAGGCGTTCCGGGTTGTTGACCACCAGAATCCGGTCCCGCAGCGCCTCCCGAACGGCGCGGATGAGATGCACCATCTCGCGCTCCTGCCCCGTGATGAAGGCGGCGTCGACCGTATCGAGAAAGACGCCGTCGTAGGATGCGAGGCGGGGCAGGATTTCTTCCAGGACGAGGCGCTGCCAGACTCCGCCGGACAGATCGATCCGGTACCCCCCCGGCCAATTGGGGTCCTCGTCCCCTTTGGGAACCCGGTCGAAATAGTCGCGCGACTCGTTGACTTCCCCGACGCTCAGGTAGGCCAGCACGATACCCCGGTACGTGCTCAAGTCGGGCGGTCCATCGGGATCGACGATCAACAGATCGAATCCGTCCAGCAGCGCCGGAGACGCATCGGCCCCGTAGGCGCACGCCCATTCCCGAATCGACTGCAAACGCGGCCGGGCCTCGGGCCCGCCCCGGCAGGCCTCATCAACCAACAACAACCCGCAAAGGGTCAGCGCCCGGGCCGCAGCCGCGAGCCCCGGTCGAAGCATGCGGAGCCGCGCCGTCCGCAGGTCGCGTTCATTCCGCGATCTGTTGCCGCAAGTTCTCATAGCGTTGCGTCGCCAGGTTCTTCATGAAGTCGCGATACCCGTCGAAGTCCTCGCTGGAGTAGCGCTTGTAGGGATCCGCGTAGACGGCGTCGCGAATCTGCTCGTAGATGAAGTCGATGCGGGCATGGACATTGCTGGGGAGCATCGGTCCGTCCAGGATTTCCGCGATCTTCTCCTTGTACCGGCGCCGCAGCGCGGGATCGTTTTCCACGGGCGCCGCGAGGCGGACCGCCTGGAAATTCTCGAAAATGCTCCGGGTCGGCACATAGTTCCACGTCGCGTCGAGGTCCCAGGGAAAAATGGTGAACCGACCCGTCTCCGGGCGGTAGTACAGATAGTTGTTGTCCGGCCCCGAATCGCCCGTCAGGCCGTGGGGGTTGAGGATGGCCGCGTCGACGGCGAGGAGTTCCAGCAACGCCTCGACATCGAAGACATCGCCGAGTCTTCCCGGATCGTGAGTGAGGATGTCGACGAGCGTGACGACATGGCCGTGATCCTCCTCCACCCGCGTCCTGGGACCGAAGGGAAACGGAACGTACCTCCACAGTTCCGATCCTTGCCACGCGTAGACATCGCCGCCGGTGTAGTCCATGCGGTAGAGGAAGCCCACGTCTCCCGCAAAGCGCCTCTGAAGCATCGGCGCGTCGATGACTTCCTCCAGCGAAAAGAGGCCCCGGTACTCGTCGTTGACGAAGAGTCGAGCATGGACGGCCCGGGGGGCCGGCATCCGGGCGCGGAACATCCCCATCGACAGGCGGTCGCGCATGGACGACGGATCCGAAAGCTGGGCGTCCAGCTTGACTTCCCGGAGTCCCCGGAAGGTCTGATTCGATTCATACTGGTCAAACCGGACGATGACCGTCCGTTTGGGTTCCTCGGGCAGGTCGCCCGTGGCCACGCCCACGCGTTCCACGACCTCGTCCCGCCAGGTGAACGTTGCGGGATAGAAAATCCCGTGGGGACCGTTCATGAAGTCGTCGCGGTCGGACGGGTTCAACGTGAGCCGCACGTCATGAAGTCGCTCTTCGTCGAAGAACGCCGCCAGATCCGCGTCGGGAGGCGGCGGCGGAGTTCCCGGCGCCGGAACTTCGTCCTGAATCGGCCGCGGCCCATCGTCGTTGCAGCCGATCACGGCCAGCAGTACCAGAACCGTCCATAGACGCTTCATGCCAAACTCTCCAACATCTCAGGGTCGCGCAATCTGCTCTCTCAGATTGGAATAGCGGTCGGTCGCGAGCTGGCGGATCCACGCGACGTCCATCTCGAACTGCTCGTTGGTCCAGGATTTGTGGGGATCGGAGTAAACGGCGTCGCGAATCTGGTTGTAAATGGCGTCGATGCGGGCGAGAACCAGATCGGGATGAGCGATCGTCTCGATGAGCTCCCCGATCCGAGACCGATAACGCGCGTCGAGGTGGGAATCGTTCAGCACCAGGGACGTCAGCTTCCACTTCTCGAAATGGAGATAGATGTCGCGGGTCGCGGCTTCTTTCCAAGCCGCGTCCAGGTCCCACGGAATGATGACGAACCGATTCGAGGCGGGATCATGATACTGAAAGTGATTCCCGGGAGACCAGAAGTTGGCCACGCCGGCGTTGTCGATGACGATCGCTTCGACGGCGAGATAGTCGATGAGCGCATCCACATCCGCCACGTTCCCGAAGGACGCCGGATTGTGATTCAGCACATCGATGTACGTTACGACGTCGCTGAAATCGCCGGTGTCCTTGTGCGTTTCCGGCTCCCAGGGATAGGGGAGATAATTGGACAACTCGGGACCCGTCCAGGCATACTGGTCCTGCCCGTCCCCCCACTGGCGAATGCGATACAAATTACCGGTCGTGGGAGCGAATCGATCCCGCACCAACACGCTGTCCACGCGCTCCTCGATCTCGTAGACCCCCCAATACGTTCCGTTGACGAAAAGCCTGCAATGGGCCGAGCGAGGCGCCGCCATCACCTGGCGGAACAGCCCGTAGGCCAGGCGGTCCCTCATGAAGGAGGCGTCTTTCGACATCCCGTCCAGCTTGAGCTCTTTGAGACCAAGGAACCTCAGATCGAAAGCGCCGAACTCGAGCTTGAGCGACATCTTTCCATGGCCGGGCACGTTGCTCGTATCCTTGGCGGCACGGACGCCAATGCCCTCGACCGTGACGTCCTGCCAGTGGATCGTGGCGCGGCGATAATTCACCTTGTCGGCCGTCTGGATGATCGCGTCCCAATCCTGCGCCGGCAGGTCGAGCCGGATCTCCTGCAGCTCGGACTCGTCGAAAAGCTCCGCCGCCGTGCGATCCGAGCCGGAAGGAGGTTGTGGAGACGAATCGGAGCCGGAATCGGAGTCGGAGTCGAGTATGCACCCGGCAAGGGCCGCCAGCGCCCAGGGCCATGTCTTCAACTTCACCGGCTGCCTCCCCTCATGTCCTCGAGGCGCGCCTGCAAGAAGGCGTACCGATCGGTCGCGAACGATTTGATCAGGTCGCGGCTCCATTCGAATTCCTGCATCGTGAACTGCTTGTTCGGATCAGCCTCCACCGCCTCGCGAATCTGCGCGTAGACGGTTTCGACCCGGGCGTGGATCGTGTCGGGATGGGTCGACGATTCGATGACCTCGCCGATCTTGGTGAGCAGCCGGGCGCGGAGCTGGGCGTCGTTCTCCACCAGCGCCGTGAGCCGAGACTGCTGGAAGTTCGTGAAGATCGGACGGTCCGGCACATCCCACCACGTCCCGTCCGCGTCCCAGGGAATGACCAGAAACTTCCCGGTTTCGAACCGGTAGTATTGATAATGGTTGTTCGGCCCGAAGTTGCCGGCCATGGCATCCGTGTTGGTGATGGCGACCTCGACCGCCAGCAACGCCAGGAGCGCGTCGACGTCGCATATCCGTTCTAGTTCCGCGACGCCGGCTTGGATCGCTTGCACGAACGCGGGCACGGCGGAATGCTCGCCCGTCTGCTCGTGCGTTCGAGGCGCCCAGGGAAAGGGCACGTACATCGCGACGTCGGTGCCTTGCCAGGCGTACGGTTCGATTTGCGACGACAGGATTCGATAGAGATTCCCCACCTCCCCGTCGAAGCGATTGCGCATCATGTGGCCGTCGACGCGCTCCTCGATCAGGTAGACGCCGCGGTACTCGCCGTTGACGTACAGCCGGCCATGCGCGGCGCGCGGGGCCACGAGATGCTGTCGATAGACGCCATAGGAAATCCGATCCCGCATGAACGAAGGGTCGTTGATCATTCCGTCGAGCTTCAGGGTCCTAAGGCCCAAGAAGCGCTGCTGGTCGGCGAACTGATCGAACTGGACCCGCAGCGATTGCTTCCGATTGCCGGAATAACGGGACCATTCTCCCGAAGGACGCACGCCCACGCCGTCCAGCGAGTAGTCCTTCCAACGGAACGTCGCCTGACGATACGTATCGCCGTTGTTGTCCTGGATGATGGAATCCCAGTCCTGCTGGGACATGGTCAGATGAATCTCGTGCAACTCCCGCTCGTCGAAGAGTTCGGAGGACGACCCCTGGACCGGATTGGGGTGGTTCAATCCTCCGCCGCCCCCTCCCCGTCCTCCTCCGTCCGGCAAGCAGCCCGCGCCGGCGAAGACCGCCCCCAGAAAAATCGTCCCAAGCCTCATGGCGTCCCCCCCTGATGCTGCGCGACTTGCGCTCTGATGCTCGCCTCCCGCTGAACGGCGAAGTTCTTGATGAAGACGCGACTGTCGTCGAAATTCTGGTTCGAGTACGGCTTGAACGGATCTTCGTGGGCGGCGGCGGCGATCTGCTCGTAAATGAAATCCACGCGCGCGGCAACCGCCTGGGCGCTCGCGGCGCCGTCGGCCAGCTCCGAGAGCCGTTCCAGATATTCCGCGCGCAGGTGGGGATCGTCCTGGATCCGCTTCGTCAGGCCGGACTGCTGGAAATTGTGGAAGATGTCGCGCTCCGCCGACACGGCCCACCACGTAGCGTTGAGGTCCCAGGGAACGATGCGAAACGGTCCGTTCGCGTCTTGATGATATAGGTAGTGGTGGTAGGGCCCGAAGTCGCCGGTCAACCCGTCCGTGTTGGTCACGGCTGTCTCCGCGGCGACGAAATTGATGAGCACCGCCAAGTCGAGATGCGTTCCCAGGGTGTCCGGCGCGTTGTTGAGGGCGTCCACCATCGCCACGAGGCGTGAATGGTTGCCTCCTTCATCCGTCAGAGGTTCGAAAGGAAAAGGCACATACATCGCGTGATCCGGTCCCAGCCATACATACTGGTCGCCGCTCATGAGCCAGACGTGATAGAGCTTCGTGGGAGGGGCGACCGTACGGCGGACGATCATGATGTCGTCGACCACTTCCTCGGCCTGGTACACGCCCCGGTACTCGTCGTTGACAAGCAGACGGGCGTGCACGGCGCGTGGCGCATGAATGCGGCTCGCGTAAATTCCGTACGAGAGCCGGTCGCGCATCATCGACCAATCCTCCCACAGACCGTCCAGCTCCAGTTCCCGCAGGCCGTGGAACCGTTGATCGGGCACGAAGGCGTCGAAGCGAAGTCGGAGCGATGGTTTGGCCTTTCCCGAGAAGCGATTCTCCCCGCTGGGACGGACGCCGATCTGTTCCAGCGTCGTGCCCTTCCAGGTCAGCGTGGCCGATCGGAACCCGTCGTTGTCGTTGAGGATGGCCGCCCAATCGCCGGGCGCCATCGTCAAGCGGTAGTCCGTGAACTCGTTTTCGTCGAAGACGTTCGCCTCCTCGGGAGGAGGCGTCGGAGCGGGCGTCCCCCCGCCTCCGTCGTCGCCGCCGTCGTCGTGGTTGCAGCCGTACAGCACGAACAGCATCCAGAGTACGCGTTTCATGAACGCACCTCCTTTTCTTCCGCCGCCGGCCAAGCGATTCCCGCGGCCGCGTCGTCCCAGGCGGCCCGGGACTCGTCCGGCCGGATCCGTTCTTGGGCTACCGCCCGATCGCGCAGGACGGCGACCAGCGAAACCAGCAACACGCCGGCGGCCGCGTAATGCGCCATGCCCAGACCGCAGGCCATGCCCACTCCGATCGCCACGAAGAACAGCACAACTTCGCTCGGATCCTTGATGGCGCTCCGGAAGCGGACGAACGATCCCAAACCGACGATGCCGAACGCCCGAGCCAGGGAGTCGCCAATGATCACGATCACCAAGGCCGCCGCGACGGTCATGAGCAGGAGTCCGTAGATCATCTCGGGCCGGGAGGGAGGCGCCCCCGCGATCCGGGACAGGGGCCTCCAGGCCAGGACGGCGCCCAGCGCGAGCGCGGCCATCATCCGGAGCACCAGCGCGGACATGGAAACGTGCACGATCCCGCTGTCCAACAGCAGTTCTTCCATCTATTCCCTCCTCGCCGGCGCCGGAGCGGCGCTCAGGTGGAATCGGACCGCCTTGCGCACCAACCGCGGGCGACCGCCGGACTGTTCAAGGATCTCGTCGCAGAGGCGGATCGCCCGCGGATCGCCTTCGAGGCCCGCCAGACCGTCGAGCACCCCGGCCGGGGATTCGTCGCGCAGCTCGCGCCGGAGCTTCCACGCCTCGGCCGTGTCCACGCCGGCCAGCGAAGCGGCCGCCTCGTCCGGGCATCGGGATTTCAGTTCGTCGCGAAGCCGCGCCGCCTCCGCGGAGGACATCCCTCGCACCGTGCGCAGCACCGCGGCCGGAGCCATCGGCGCCATCTCGCGCCGCAGCGTCCAGGCGCGCTCATCGTCCAATCCGCGCAAGCTGCGCAGCACCGAGATGGGGAAGTCCGGCAGCACCTCATCGCGAAACGTCCACGCGTCCGGCGAAGGCAGCCCCGCCACGGAATCTGCCAACGCTCCGCGAAGCCGGTCTCCTCGGGCCAGATGCCGGAGCGCCCATGAGACGGGATCGTCCAAACCTCCCAATCCGCGCAGCGCCTCGTCCGGCGACGCGCTCCAAAGCCAATTCCGCATCTCGTGCGCCTCCGGATCGGCCATTCCCGCAAGACTGTGCAGGACGTGCTCGGGCGCCTCGCGCTCCAGATCGAGGCGCATGCGCCACGCCGCGGGCTCGCCGCGCCCGACCAGGCTTCGGGCCACCAGATCCGGCGCGCGGCGTCGCGCCGCCTCCCTCAGCCGCCACGAGGCCGGACTGGCCAGACCGGACGCCGACCACGCGGCGACGTCGGGCGCCGGCTCCAGCGCGGCTTCCCGAATCCCGTCGGCGCGGGGATGGTCCAGGCCCGCGACCAGAAGCGCGGCCGCCGCGGGATCGACCTCGACCATGACCTCCGCGAAATCGAAGAAGCCGTCGATCCACTCGTTGGCGGTGCGCCCCGTCCGGATCCCGGCGGGATATCCCCCTGCGGGAGACGGAGACGGGGCGCGAAGCGGCAAAGGCAAGAGAGCGAGAACCTTGGATTCCGTTTCATCCAGATTGAGCGTCGACGTTTCCAGGACCCTCCAGTGGTCGGAATCCAGGATGGCCATGGCGGAATAGGCCTCGCGCATGCGGCGATCGAAGCTTTCCCCGAAGAGCCGTTTCCGGCCCGAAGGCCCGAATCGGCGTTCGCGGATCTTGCGCAGCCGGCGGCGCAGGCGCGCGACGTCGGGGTCGACGTCCAGAAAGATCACGAGATCGGGCCACGTGCGCCGGGCGGCGAAACCGGCCACGCATCGGACGGGGCCCGGCCCCAAGGCGCGCACGAAGTCCGCCACGGCGATGTGCGTGTGCAACGCGCGATCGGTGATCACCACCTGATTCCGCGCCAGCGCCGGCCGGATCTCTTCCGCCAACACCTGGCTCTCGCGCGCCGCCCCGAGCAGGAATTCCGTCTCCGGCGCCAGGGCCAGATTCTCGGCGTCCCGTCCCACTTCGCGAAGGCGCGCGCCGATCCGCGACCGGTACGTTCCGTTCTCCCGCGGATGGAGCACCGGCATGCCCGATGACCGCAGCCGGTGCGCCACGCGCCGTGAAACGGACGTCTTCCCGCTCCCATCGATCCCTTCGAAATCAATCCACATGTGAAGCTCCTCTGTTGTCCGCCGGCACGCCGTTGACGCAGCCGAGCAGCGTTCGGAATTTGGAATATTCGGCCGGGGTCAGATCCTCGAAGGCCCGCGCCCACCAGGCGGGGAAGCGGCCTCGATGCTTGATCTCCACGATGATGCGGGGCTCCCGGACCAGAACCGGTCCGGGGACCAGCGGATCGGACGAGACGCCGCCGTGGTTCGGCGGCGCGTGATAGGCCACGTCCCGATCCAGCGTGAGGCGCAGCGGCGGATGATCGAGAGCGAAGACGCGGCGATGGACGGTGATGGTTCCCACCGGGATCAATCCGCCCGAAGCGGTCCGGCGCACCAAGTCGTAGGCGTGCCGGAAACCCGGTTCCCCGTTCGTCCGCCCGTAGACTTGCTGAAGCCAGGGGCCGAGATCCCGATTCTCCAGCAGGAAGGGGATCAGGGCGCGGGCGATCTTGAAACGGCGCTTCTCCCTCCATTCTCCGACGCGACGCTTGATCTCCACCCACGCGAAGGGCGATCCGTCCGGAAGGTATTCCCGCACCCGCAGCTTCGCGCAGCGCTCGGGCTTGCGCAGCGCCTCCCAGGACAGCGCCCGATCGCGGCGATCGAGATACAAGGACACGATCCCGTAATCGGCGGGCTCCGCGCACGAGAACCGAGCGACCACCTCCTCCGCGCGTCGAGGGTCGAGCAGGTACTTCGACTCTATTCGACTTGTGGTGAGATCGATCATCCTTGAGTTCACCATCAGAACCGGTAGAACACTCCCACGGCGGTCTCGAGCCGCTTCCAGGACATCTCCTCATCCGTGGCCGTCGAATCGAACGGCAGATCCGAATCCACGCTTCCGTAGCGAACCAGGACGTCCAGCGAGAGGGGGCGGGTCAGGCGGGCTTCTCCGGTGAAGGTCAGTTCGTGGCGATCATCGGTCCGGTCGCGGTGTCCCGGATCCACGGCGGGACTGTTGTTCGTGGTGTAACGCCGGAATCCGATCCGGTACGAAAATCCGAGCTCCACGTCCTCAATAGATTTCAAGACCAGCCCCGGCGTTACGCGATGTTCGACGTAGGACGTGTCGCGCTCGAAATCCCCGGCCTCGGATTCGTTGCGCAGCAATGCGTAGCGCAAGACCACTTCCACCTTCCGCACGGGCTCGAGGACGGCGGCCGCGCCGGTCGAGACGCGCGCGGCGTCGCGGAAATCGAAGGGTTCCTCATAGTCGCGGACGCGCAGGACCGCTTCGGGCCGGAGCGTGAACGCCTTGAACGGGCGCCATCGGGCGGCCAGCTCAACCTCATCCTCGCGATAAAACGCGGACTCGAAGCGGTTCGTGACCACTTCTCGATATTCGCGGCGGTAGACGCGGGGCGTCAGCGTGTAGGCGACTTCCAATACGCCGACCTCCAGCCGCAGTCGATAGTCTTCATGGTCGACGATGGAATTCGTCAGGTACCGATGGGCTCGGGCTCGGATCGCGGACAGGGCCGTGTACTGGAACAGGGGAAAGGAAAGAGAGGGTTCGAGGCCGGGCGATACGATCAGGTCGTCCGGCGAGTCGATCCGGAATTTGTCGGGCCGCGAGTCGGTTTCAAGCTGCCGGATGTCCTGATCGTCCAGGCGCAGGATGTTGCTGTCGTAACGCAGTTCCAGTTCGGCTGTCACGTTCCATTTGAGATTCCAGGCGGATTTGTCGGTTGGAACGGCATCGGGCTGGGAAGGCGTGGACGGTTCTTCCTGCGGTTGAAGGGCAAGCCACAGCAGCCAGGGCATCACACCGGGGCCCTCCGGCGGCCGCGCGGCGAAACGCGCCACGCCGCCGCCTGAAAAGTTTCCTGTTCGGTGTGAGGGAGCGCAAACCGCGTGCCGCGACTTCAGAGGCGCGCGACGGACGGCGAGGCGCGGCTCATGTCAACTTTGACAATGGATCGTGCCCGCCTTTCGCGGGGAAGAGAAATGACGGCAAACGAAAAATCGAATGGTGGGCGGGGAACCTTTAGGAGCGCGACGACACGTTACCCCGACGCGCTCCTAGCGGTGTTTGATCTTCGTCCGGCGCGGGGGGCGCCCGCACTCCGGGCAGCGAAGGTCCGAATTCGGAAAGGCGTGGCCGCAGTCGGCGCAGCGGTAGGAGCCGGCGTCCATGAAGAAACGGCCGGACTTCCGGCAGCTCGGACAACTCGAAAAGATGACTTCCTTGTCCTCATGGTTGGGAGCGTTGGCGCAGATGAACAAGATGTGGCCGGTCTCCTCGACGCTCCTCTCGACGGGTGGAGGCGGAGGCGCGGGCGCTTCCACCTTCGGCGCCGGTTTGACTTCCTCCGCGCCGGAGGACGCGGCGGCCACGATGACGACGACGAGCAGGACGCCGCCGCCCACGCCGCCCACGATCCACGGCGTCGGGTTCTTCCGCTGCGGAGGGACGCGGAAGCGGGTTCGGCTCGTGGCCCCTTTGCGGCGATTCATGACGGAGTACTATACCGGGAAGGGCGGTCAAACGGTCCAGTTTTTTCCCCAGACCGCGAGATTCGGGTCGGGCGCTCCACCTGAAAAAGTTTTGCATAAACCCACCGATCAGCGAAGATGGGCATGTCGATACAACCGCGCGAGATCTCATCGCGAGCCCAGCGAGAGGGATTATGCCGTATGCCCTTGCCACGAAGAGAAAGTCTATCCTCCCCAACGCCGAGTGTCGCCCATGAGGCATGCTGGGCCAAGACTCGATCTGACGGACGACCGGGGATCAACGTCCGCGACCATTGCCTGAACGTCGGCTGCATGGCTGCGGCATTGCTCGAACAACTGCCGATTCGTCTACGCGCCCTGCTGCCAGCGGGCGTCTCAACTCTCGCCGCGATGCATGACATCGGCAAGATATCGCCGGGGTTCCAGGCAAAGTGCGAAGCATGGCTTGTGCGCGAGAAGCTGAAGGACAGAGCCATAAGCGATGCTTGGATCGTCCGAGAAAGCGACCACGCCAAAGTCAGCCAGCAGACCGTGCAGACTCTCCTGCAAGCCTCCCGCCTCTATCGTTGGGCAGCCGTGATCGGGGCGCACCACGGTAGAATTAAAGGTGAACGAGTCCAGCCGAGTGAACCGTGGTGGGAAGATGAACGGCGTCGTTTGGCAGAGGAGTTGATAGGCCGGTTCGGCCCTCTGCCCGAAAAAACGCCTGAAGAGGCCGTGATCTGGTTTGTCGCCGGGTTGGTCGCCGTCGCCGATTGGCTCGGATCAAACGAAGACCGATTCTCGCAGGATGCTCGTTGGGAATTCACTGAGCGGCAACAGCAGGCGGATGCGGCGCTGGCGGCGATCGGTTGGAGACGCGCGGAGTTTTTGCCGCAGCTTACGTTCGACCTCCTGTTTCCCACGTTTGATGCCAATGCCCTGCAGACTTCGGCGGTACGGAACATTCGCGAGCCGGGGGTCTATATCATTGAAGGGCCGATGGGCTGCGGCAAGACGGAGGCGGCGCTGGCTACGGCCTATCAGCTCATCGCGTCAGGCAAAGCCACGGGCTTTTATTTTGCGCTCCCCACACAGATCACCAGCAATCGCATCCATTTGCGTGTCCAACAGTTTCTGAAACGCGCTGCGGCCGAGCAGACCGACCTGCGACTGGCGCACAGTGCTTCATGGCTGATCGAGAGTACGCCGCCGCCCCTACTACGTCCAACCAATTCCGATGGGGAAGCGCATTCGCACATCCTAGCCTCGCGGTCCTGGTTCGCTTCGGCTAAACGCGCCCTGCTCGCCCCGTTTGGCGTCGGCACGGTTGATCAGGCGTTGCTCGGCATCGTGGCCGCCAAACACTTTTTCGTCCGACAGTTCGGATTGGCCGGCAAGGTGGTCATCCTTGACGAAGTTCACTCGTATGATCTTTACACGGGTACGCTCGTCGATGCGCTAATACGACGATTGCGGGAACTGCACTGCACGGTCATCATTCTTTCCGCCACGTTAACCCATGCAAGGCGACGCCGTCTGCTCCAGTTGGATGATAGTCAACCGTTAAGCAACGCATATCCGCTGGTATCCGGTCGCGGGGAATCGCTCATCCAGGTACCTTCTGAACCGTCGCAGGGTAAGACGATTGCGGTGGACTTTCGGGAGCCCTCCACGACGGTCGAGGAATGCCTGGAGCGCGCGCGGCAAGGCGAGTGCGTGCTCTGGATCCGCAATACCGTGGACGATGCGCAGGAAACGTGGCGCGATCTGAAAGCTGCCAGCCGTGAAGGAGGGGCGCCTATCGCCTTGCTGCACTCGCGGTTTCCGTTTTTTCGCCGCGAACAGCTCGAAACGTATTGGATGGAAGGCCTCGGAAAGGACTTCGCCCGACGGCCTTCCGGTTGTGTGCTGGTTGCGACCCAGGTAGCCGAGCAGAGCGTGGACATCGACGCGGACCTGCTGATCACCGATCTCGCGCCTACGGACATGCTGCTGCAACGGCTGGGTCGGCTCTGGAGGCATGACCGACCGGATCGGCCAGGTCATCCTGAAGTGTGGATTCTGGATGTACCGCTGTCCGATGACGCGTTACGCCGAGCCACTGAAAAAGAAGTGCGCGCGGCATTCGGCAAGACCGCCAGAATCTATGCTCCCTACGTGCTTCTCCGCTCGCTGCAACAGTGGCGCGCTCGCGAAGCGATCACGCTGCCGGCGGAGATTCGCGCCATTCTAGAATCCACCTATGCCGACCCGGCGGCCGATGAGCCGGAATCATGGAGGGAACTGCGCGAGGACCTCGATCGGCACAAACGCAAACTGGAATCGCATGCGCTGTCCACCACCCAGGTGTGGAGCAATCCCGCGCTGATGGACAGGGAGGGCGTCCAAACCCGCTACAGCACCTACCCGACGGCACAACTCGTTCTGGTGAACGAGATCACTTCGATCGACTCGCAATCGGTGCGGATTGCTCTGCTTGACGGAACGACGGTAACCGCGCACGACCGTGATTGGGATTTTGCAGCAGCCAAAGCAATCTATCGCAACTGTGTCCCTGTGCCGCGTTGGACGATCACGAGTGCATTGGAGAAGCCTCCCGGCTGGCTCTCCAATCACGTTTCCCAGCCCGCCGCTGCGGGCCGATTGCATCCGGATGGCCGTATCCGATGGTACGGAGATGACACGGAGACGGGACTGTCCTATCACGCAGACCAGGGTATCGTCATCCAACCCGAGTGCAGGCGGCGTGTTGAAGAAGAGGAGTTCGATGAATCTTACGACTGACCCCTGGATTCCCATTGTGTGGGACGACGGTAAGCCGGGCACGGTGAGTCTGACCGAAATATTTTCGCGCGGCCATCAAATCCGCGATCTCGCCGTGCGTCCCCACGAGCGAGTCGCGCTGATGCGGCTGCTCCTCTGCATTGCCCAAGCGGCCCTCGACGGGCCGACCGACAACGACGATTGGAGGGATTGTCGGTCTCGAATCGTCCCTTCCGCTGTCGATTACATGAATAAATGGAAACCGACTTTTGAACTGTTCGGTACCGCGCTACGATTTCTACAGGTCGCTGAATTGAGGAAGCTGAAGGATGGCGAGGAAGGGAATGCTGTCAGCAAGCTCGATTTGGCGCTCGCTACGGGGAACAATACGACGCTCTTTGACAACGCCGGCGGGGCCGTGCGGCGCTTTTCGATCGCTCAACTCGGCCTGAATTTACTCGCTTTTCAGTGCTTTTCGCCGGGAGGCCGCATCGGCGTGGCGCTGTGGAACGGGAAGGAGACGGCCGGAAACGGCTCAAGTGATCATGCGCCGTGTATCGCGGGCGCCATGCTCCATGCCCTCGTTCGGGGGCGACATCTTCTGGAGACGCTCCACCTGAATCTGCTGTGCCGGTCGCAGGTACTTCAAGTCTATGGAAACGATCGCTGGGGTCGGCCTGTGTGGGAACAGTTTCCGGACAAGGCGGGAAACGGCGCCGCATTGCGCAATGCCACTGAGACGTATTTGGGCCGCCTCGTCCCGCTTGCACGCGTAGCTCGCCTGGACAATGATGCGACCTCGCTGGTTCTCGCCAACGGCCTGAAGTACCCACCTTATCCTGCGTGGCGAGAACCGACGTCTACAGTAATTATCCGGAATGTCAAAGGTCAGCCGGATCGCGCTATCCTGCGCGCTTCTTTAGATAAAGCGCCCTGGCGCGAATTGCACTCGCTCACTGTCAAGACGATCAGCCGTGAGAGCATTGGCGGACCGCTCGCGCTTCAGAACATATCGGGTAATCAACCGTTTGACCTCTGGGTGGGGGGCCTGGTTGCCGACCAAGCCAAGTTACTCGATAGCCTGGAATCAGTCTTTCATCTACCAACCGCCATGCTTGCGGATCCGACCCAATGCACATACGAAGCGGGCGTGAGGTACGCCGGAGACATGGAGTTTCGACTGCGCCGGGCTGTCAGTACGTATCACCGGGAACTTGGGGACAATCTTGACCGTGCCGAGCTGCGTGAACAACGACAGCGCGTGCAAAGCAGAGCGACTTTCCATTTCTGGACGGACATCGAGCACCACGTCAATGACCTTCTAACGGTGGCGACCAACCCGGCGCTCCTGGGTTTGGACAAGGCTTGGCATAAGACTGTCTGGGGGCATGCTGTCTGGCGGGCGGTCCTTGCCGCTTACGATCGTGTTTGTCCGCATGAGACAAGCCGGCAGATGCGCGCATACGCCCTGGGACGAAAAACGCTCCTGGCGGCGCCCGACGACCGGAACCCCGAAATGGAGACCGAATAATGAACGCAAAACAATTCGATGTTAACGAGAGGGCATCGCGGTTCATGGATTATCTACGCAAGCTAAAGAACGACCGGGGCGCGATGGCTGATTTGCGCCGCGCCATCAACCCCGCCCAGCGACATCGCGCCTGGCCGCTGCTGGCGCGCTTCGGGGGTATCGACAACCCTCGATATGAAACCGTGGCCGGAATGTTCGCCTACCATCCCGATGAGACCAATGTCGGCAACCTCGGCACGACCTGTCGCCAACTCAGCGGTGCCCACGATACCTTTGAAGGGCGCTTTCGCCGCTTGTTGTCGTGTGACCGCGAGGACATCTGCGAGCATATCCGCCCGGTCATCCTCACCGCCAAGGCGAAAGACATCCGTGTAAATTACAAACAACTGTTCGTTGACCTCTGGTACTGGAGCACTTCGGTCAAATCCAAGTGGGCCGCGGAGTTCTGGGGCGCGCCTGAAGTGAAGGAGACGGTAGAGGGTGCCGTCGAAAAGGACACGACATGACCTATCTGACCCAGGTTGCAATAGACTTCGCTTCGGTTGTCCGGCTGGGCATCCGGGACGTCTACGATTGGCATCAGCGGGCGTGGCAGTGCTTCCCCGACCGCGACGGCCGTCCGCGTGATTTCCTAATCCGGCTTGATCGGAAGGATGCCGGCTTCCAACTTCTGATTGTTTCGCCTACCGCGCCAAGCCGGCCCGACTGGTGTCTGCCGGAGAGCTGGCGAGGGCCGAAGCAAATCCCGCCCGGCTACTTCCAGCGCAGCCGGTACCGCTTCCAGCTATGCGCCAACCCGACAAAGAAGGTGGCCGTCCAGAAACCCGGCGGCGGTTTTACAAAAAACGGCCGCCGCGAGCCGCTGACTGGCAGGGAAGAGTTGGTGGCGTGGATACGCCGCAAGGGAGAACAAAGCGGATTCGTTGTCGAAGAGAGCAGCCTCCGGACCATTCCGCGCGGCCGTGAATATTTCGAGAAGAAGGGAAGTCGTGGACTGCATAGCTCCGTGGAGTATCAAGGGCTCCTCGTGGTTACCGATCCGACCAAGTTTCACGACGCCTTCACGCGCGGCATCGGATCCGCCAAGGCGTTCGGCTTCGGACTGCTGGTCCTCGCGCCCGTTTCAGCCCCCGTGTAGGAGGTGATCGTACTCATCGTGCGTGCCGATCCATACCCATTCGACGCCGTCCTCGACCCTGCGGCCGATCGCGCGGTATTGGAGACCGATCCGCACGGAGAACCGCACTTCGCTTCCCTTCAGTTTCTTGAAGTGGAGGGAAGGATGATGCGGATCACGAAGCCAGAGTTTGTAGGTCTTGGTGGCGAGGCGGCGGAGAGAGTTGATGGAAGTACTCCCAGAAACGACGGGTGGCGCTGGACTTCATGCCTGCGCGGGAGGCCAGTCGCGAAGCCTGCCCGTCTTGCGCTCGGCGTCGGCCTCCTCGAACAGGAAATCCAGCCAGCCGGCGGTCGCATCCTCATCCATCTGTTGGCCCCAAAGTCCGGCGTCGTACTCGATCAGCCACCGGACGATCTGCCGGACCTCTTCGGGGGACAGCTTCGCGATCTCGGCTTCGATCCGCTCGACATTGCTCATGATGAAATCGTACAGGCGATGCCGGAGGGCATCAAGATACCATTTCGATAGGGGACTCCTATGAAGCTGATCGAGCTGCACATCCTCCAGTCGTTCCCCGTTTCGTGCCTGAATCGTGACGATGTCGGCGCGCCGAAAACCGCCGTTTTCGGCGGTGCGACGCGGGCCCGCATCTCAAGCCAGTGCCTGAAACGGGCGATCCGGGAGCTGGCGAAAGAGATGTCACCTCATCTATTCGCGGGCGACCGCAGTCGCCTGATCATCGAGCCATTGGCGAGGCGGCTCAAGGATCGCGGCGTCGGGGAAGCCAGGTCACTCGAAATCGCCAAAGAGGTGGGTGAACATCTGGCCACCCTGGACGATGCGGCCGAAAAGAGGGGAGCCCTCAAGGTCAAAACCCTGATGTTTCTTTCTCCGGCCGAAATGGATGCCTTGGCGCAGGCGCTGGCAGAGATCGTGAAGAAGGACCCGAAGCCCAAGGAATTTGAAAAGGCGATAGGCAAAGCGTGCAAGACGGCGCTGCTGAAGGATGCCGCCGATATCGCTATTTTCGGCCGCATGGTTGCCAGCGACCATTCGCTGACCCTGGAAGGCGCGGGGCTGTTCAGCCATGCGCTTTCCACGCATAAGGCCGACAACGACATCGACTTCTTCTCGGCTGTGGATGACCTGCAAATGGCTGAGGAGGCGGGCGCCGGCATGACCGGAACCCTGGAATTCACGTCGGCTTCGTACTACCGCTACGTCGGCCTCAATCTCGGTTTGCTGACCGACCCGGACCATCTGGGCGCTCTGCCTGCTTCCGAACGCAAGACGGTCGTCGAAACGTTCCTGCGCGCGTCGATCTTGGCGGTGCCTGGGGCGCGCAAGAATTCCATGAACGCGCACACCCGGCCGGGCTACGTCCTTGGTCTGGTCAAGAACACAGGGCAGCCGCTTCAACTGATCAACGCCTTCGAGAAACCCGTGTCCTCCAACAACGGCATGTTGGACACCTCTGAGGCCAAGCTCCTGGAACACCATGAGCAGATGAAGAAGACATGGAACATTAAACCGGAATGGGAAGGCTCCATACCCAAAAAGGACCTGGACACTTTCTGCAAGGAGATCGTTGCCTATGTCGGATGAGGCTGCCCACTTAGCGTTGTTGCTCGATGCCCCAATGCAATCCTGGGGCTTTGCCAGCCGCTTCCAGCGCCGCACGACGGGACTGTACCCAACCAAAAGCGGCGTCACGGGAATGATCTGTGCCGCTATGGGGCTGGCCAAGGGTTCGCAGACGGAGCGGGAAATGCTGCCGAGGCTGGCGGAACTCAAAATGGTCAGCGTTGCCATCCCGCGCCGGCGATCCCATCCGTGGGGTGAGGCGCACGGGCTCTTACCTCTACGACGCCTGGAGGACTTTCACACGGTTCTCAACACTCGGCGCGCGAGCGGGAAGTTGAGTGATGACCCGGTGGTCACGCGCCGCCAGTATCTTCTCGACGCGCGCTTCGGTGTCATTCTTTTCGGCGGGCGCTCGATCCTGGAGCGTGTCGCGGCGGCGTTCCAGGATCCTGTTTGGGGTGTCTGGTTCGGCCGAAAGAACTGCATCCCGGCTGAAATTATATTTGTCGACTTGGCGGCCGAACTGTCGGCGGCCTGGGGTGCCTTGCTCCGTCGTTGCGGCCAGCAGGAAGACGCGTCGATGGAGTCCTTCGCGACGGTTTGGGAAGCGAAGAGTTTTGCCACCGGCACGGATACGCTGAATGACCAGCCAGTCAGTTTCGGCGACGGGAAGAGCAGCGGCCCGGACCAGCGGCAGTTCGCCCCGCGCCGGATCGACGCCCGTCCATGTGTTGGCGAATAAAGAACCCGTCTCTATTTGGTGCTGTCATGCCCATCTTCGAGAAGCCCCCTCTGGAAGCCCTCGCGCCCGCCAAGGATCGCTGGACGCCCATCTACCTGGAGCATGGTCGGCTTGAGGTGGATGACTCCAGCATCAAATGGATCGGCGCGGACCGATTGGTATACCGATTACCCGTGGCGACACTGTCCGCCATCCTGCTCGGGCCCGGCACCACCGTCACGCATGCGACCATGAAGGCCTGCGCCGATTCAAATACGCCCGTCTGTTGGATTGGCGAGGAAGGAATGCGGTTCTACTCGTTTGGCATAACCCCCAACCACGACAACAGCAAGCCAAGGATGCACGCGGCCCTTTGGGCGGACAAGAAGAAACGAACCGTAATCGCCCGGCGCATGTTCGCCCGCCGCTTCCCTGGGGTGGATGTGGAGCGGCACTCCATCGCCGAATTGCGCGGAATGGAAGGGTTGCGCGTGCGCGCCAAGTACGCTGAACTGGGGGAACAGTACGGGGTAACGTGGAAGGGCCGCGAATACGATAAGTCCAACTGGAATCTCGCCGATGGAATCAACCGTGCGCTCTCGGCCGCCAATGCCAGCTTCTACGCCTTGTGCGCCGCCGTCTGTTGCTCGTTGGGATACCTGCCGTCCTTGGGATTCATCCATGATGGAGGAACGCTCCCCTTTATCTACGATGTGGCGGATCTCTACAAGGAAGTCACGTCTTTTCCCTCCGCCTTTCTGGCGATCCAGCAGAAGCCGGACGACAAGGGCGAGCTGGTGCGCACGTTGCTGAAACGTCGCATCGAGGAGGAGCGGCTGCTGCAGAGGATGCCGAAGGAATTGGAGGAGATGATCCAATGATGGTCATCGTCGCGCATGATACCCCGAATGCGATTCGTGGGATGCTGAAGCGATGGTTTATCGAGCCGCGCCCCAACGTATTTGTTGGGACGCTCAACCGGCGAACGCATGAGAAGACCATCGAATACATCAAGCGTAACGCCGCCGACATCGGCCTTTTGATTGTGAGCAGCAATCCCAATTGCCAGGGGTACAGGATCGAGAGTACCGGGCCGACCGATCGTAAGGAGGCTGAGGTTTGCGGGTTGTGGCTTGTCGCCGAGGAATGGGATCAAAAGGAGGTGGAACCAACACTACAGGATGGGCGTTCTTGAATGGGCATGCCCAAGATGTTGCAGTTTTCCCCACGCGTGTGGGGATGGTCCGCGCAAGGATGCCGGAAACGGCTTCCGCATCACGTTTTCCCCACGCGTGTGGGGATGGTCCGTTGTCCATCGTGTTCCCCCGCAGAGCCTATTTGTTTTCCCCACGCGTGTGGGGATGGTCCGCACAAAGTGGGAACGACCGAGGACGGCGAGGAGTTTTCCCCACGCGTGTGGGGATGGTC